>JAZRLW010000129.1:0-3352 GCA_045647025.1 Eubacteriales bacterium | reverse complement strand
GGCCACCAGAGTGTCCATATTGGGAGCTAAATGAATAAGCCCCTTAAAGCCGTTTATGAAAAACTTATTGTTTATTACCATTACCACGGCGGCTAAAACAAGCTGTAAAATCCCCAATATCATGGGGTTTTCCGCCATAAAAGAGGGGAGGGGAAATCCCCACATGCTATGCCCCATGGATATATACATCAGTATGAGCAAAAAGCCCACCGAGGCTATAAGTCTTTTTATAAGAAGGGGCGTTTCTTTGTCCTTGAGTGCATCCTCTTTTGGGATTTCCTTACCCTTTACCGAGGCTCCGTAGCCCGCCCTTTCAACGGCGGCTATGACCTCTTTTTCCGAGGCCGTGCCCTCAACGCCCATGGAGTTTGTAAGGAGATTTACAGAGCAGGAGGTTACACCCTCAAGCCCCGATACAGCCTTTTCAACCCTCGCACTGCAGGCGGCACAGCTCATGCCGGTTACGTTGTATTGTTTCATGGTTTTCCTCTGTTATCATATCTTATGTTATGATGATTATAGCATAAAACTTCCCTGATGTCAATTCGGGAGCCACCTTCAAGTGACTCCCGTCTTTTTTTATAAGGTTATTTTTATACGGATAAATTATAGTCCTTTGCACATTTCTTTAAGCCATCTTCAACGCTGCTGAAAACAACTCCATGCCTTCTTGCCTTTTCGCAATTGACCCAAAGGCTGTGACCTGCAGGTTTATCCTCAACCTTCACGTCCTTGCCAAGCACCGCCAACGTTTCCTTGGCTACCTCGTACATGGATTTTGTGGTTTCGCTACCAAAGTTATACACACCGCCGGGGAGCTTTTCGACCTTCTCCATATTCTCGGCTACTTCTTTTATATAGGTCACGCATCTGTACTGGTTTGAGCTGTAGCTCAGGGTGTCTGTTGCTCTCAGTATGCCCATAAAGTAGTCTGACCTGTTCTGGTCGTAATCATACATCCACTGGGCTCTCAGATGCACAGAGTCGGGGGCAATATCAAGCACACGCTGTTCCATTTCAAGCTTATGGGTGGCGTACACGTTGTTGGGCTTTGCCATGTCTTCAGTATAGGGTACGTCGGCCTCTGTTCCCGTATATACCTGATCGGAGCTAAAGCATATAAGCTTGATATTCTTTGATGCCTTTGCCAAATATACGGGGAGAAGAACGTTTGCCACGTATGAATCCTCGGGGTGATTCTGACAGGTGTTAACTCCCGAAATTGCGGCGGTGTGGATAATAGTGTCCACCTCGCTCTCTTCAACTATGCGTTTGATCTGGTCTTCTGTTAAGTTTCTCAGTGAAGGACTGGCAACTACGTCCTTGCACAGTCTCATAATTCTTGAACCAACAAATCCGTTGGGGCCTGTAACTAATATCATTTTTTTACTCCTGCTTTCAGCTTTCCAAAAAACGCCTTAACCTTTTCTCTGTCGGATATGAGGTAGGGAACGTTTATGTACGTTATAATCACAAGGATATACCCCGTGAGGTATACTCCGTAGTTAAGTCTGAGTATATCCGCCTGAATATCCCCGTCGGGCATAAAATACATGGGGTCGGTCTGAATCTTTAATATGTATATCTCAATCAGGGCATAGACCATCACAAGGCCAATGGCCAACGCAACCTTCCAGAATTCCTTATACCTAAATTCGGTGTATTTTAGGGTCATCAGGGTGATTGAGGTGGTGAGCAGCAGAGCATGGGTGAGGATTGAATACCAGTTCTCAAACAAAAGATGCTCGTTATTAAAGCCCACCCCCGGATAGATAAAGAATATGAAGGAGCAGAGCAGGGCGGACAGGCTGGCATAGTTATAAAAGAAGGGCTTTTTAACAAAGACCGAGGCTATGAGGGACCAGCAGGCAACGGCGCACCAGGGCTTTGGCAGTATTATCCAGAGAAGAGTGACGCCCTGCATTTCGGGAAGGTCAAGAACGTAGAGCTTTACGCAGTAGACAATGCGAATCATTACCTCAAAAAATGCAATGGCCGAAACCAAGGAGTAAACTATGATTTTCTTCGCACGGTCCTTGTTTTTTACATGCTTTACAATGTAATAAAAGCCCATAATAAGTGCAACGCAGGTGACCATTACCCCAATATGCAAAGGACCCCACTGACCTGCCTTAAAGGGATTGTCTATTCCGCCGAATAACCATTGTGAAAACGTCATTTTTCAATGTCCTCTTCAATTTATTATGATTATGGTTGAATTATAGCACAGTTTGACAAAAAATGCAAGAGAGATAATTAATAATTAAGATTTTCCAATGGGCTTGACAATTTTTATAAAAAGAAGTATAATGTGCCTATGACTAAAAGGAGGGGATTATAGTGGCACCTCAGCTTTTCGGCGTGGAGCATATACTCTATATAGTTATAAGCACAATACTGTGCGGCGGGGGACTTTTTCTTGCAAAAAAATACGCCCTTACCGAAAGGTCACAAAGGGTCGTGTTAAAGATACTTGCGGTATTGCTCTTTATTGCCATAATGACAAACAGACTTTCCCAGGTATTCAGATATGGCGACGTCAGATGGTATGCCATTATTCCCGATAGCTACTGCGGTATGACAAGCCTTCTCCTGTCTCTGGCCGTCCTGTTTGGTAAGAGGAACAACGTCGCTCTTCATTTCCTTTGGCATCTGGGACTCTTCGGCGGACTTTCTACCGTAATATACGCCTCCTTCGTCGGACAAGGCCCCA
Organism: Eubacteriales bacterium; assembly: GCA_045647025.1. Classification (GTDB taxonomy): domain Bacteria; phylum Bacillota; class Clostridia; order Oscillospirales; family UBA644; genus JAZQLP01. The sequence goes on along the minus strand of JAZRLW010000129.1, from coordinate 639 downwards.
CTATCTTTTATCTCCCCACCATATCGGGGCTTCTTCACCACAGCTTTTCCCTCACCCTCGTGATTGCCCTGCTGATGTTTAAGCAGATAGATATTACCTATAAAAAGTGGTACTGCACCTTTTTCGGATTTACCGCATATCTTACCTTGGGTGCATTTATGATGCAGACCTTTGGCCTCACCGATGCCTACCACATAGCCGAGCCCATTATCCCCGACACACCCCTTACCGCATGGGTCATGGCCCCCATTTACGCCGTGGGATACGGGATTATTTTGTGGGGAGTTGAAATGGGGAAGAGGCGAAAGGCAAAGTTTAAGTAAATTTCACATCTTACCTATTGCAAAACCGATTCTTTTGTGATATAATTAGTTGCAATTGAAAAGCACACAGGGGTATAGCTCAGCTGGTAGAGTACCGGTCTCCAAAACCGTGGGTCGCGGGTTCGAATCCTCCTGCCCCTGCCAAATTAAAGGTCACCTTGTGTGGCCTTTATTTTTTTGTCTATGCATTATGCATTGGCAAATATTGAGTTATCACCTCTTGCAACTCACCTAAATTTGTGATATAATTAAGCAGATAATATTTCTTTAAATCAAGAAAGGCACACTATGAAACTCCTCGCTCCAAAATACTACC
>JAZRLW010000128.1:0-8334 GCA_045647025.1 Eubacteriales bacterium | reverse complement strand
CCGAAGTTGAACCAGGGATGGCCGAATACCTTTTTGGGAAGGGGTTCGCCAAGAGCCATAAGGATTATGGGCCATACGATGGTATGGAATCTGAGAATGTCTTTGCCGATGATGTGAACGTCAGCGGGCCAATGCTTTTTATAAAGCTCGTCCTGCTTATCGGTGTCATAGCCAAGCGCAGTAATGTAATTTGAAAGTGCGTCTATCCAAACGTAGATAACGTGCTTTTCGTCAATGGGAACGGGAACGCCCCACTTAAAGGTGGAACGGGAAATGCAGAGGTCCTGAAGTCCGGGAAGGATGAAGTTGTTGAGCATTTCCTTCTTTCTGGGTTCGGGAGCGATAAAGTCGGGGTTTTCTTCAATATGCTTTACCAGTCTGTCCTGATATTTGGAAAGCTTAAGGAAGTATGCATCTTCCTTTGTTTTCTGTACGGGACGGCCGCAGTCAGGACAAATGCCGTTGACTGCCTGGGTTTCGGTATAGAAGGTTTCGCAGGGTACACAGTAAAGACCTTCGTATACGCCCTTATATATATCACCCTGGTCGTAAAGCTTTTTGAATATGTTCTTTACGGCTCTTTCGTGATAATCGTCGGTAGTTCTTATGAACTTATTGTAGGTTGTGCCCATCTTATCCCAGAGCTGACGGATTTCACCTGCAACTCCGTCTACGTATTCCTTGGGGCTGATACCGCTTTCCTTTGCAAGACCTTCGATTTTTGCGCCGTGCTCGTCGGTACCGGTGAGGAAGAATACGTCGTATCCCTGCATTCTCTTAAAGCGGGCGATACAGTCGGTAAGGATAGCCTCATAGGTGTTTCCTATGTGAGGCTTTCTTGAGGCATATGCTATTGCCGTGGTTATATAAAACTTGTCTTTCATGATTTCTCCTTAACGTTAAAAAAGTTGCCTTTTTTTCGTTTTATAGACATGATAATTATTCATTAATAATTATAACATATTAAATATTAAAAATCAAGGGCTTTTTTGATTTTTTCAGGACAAATACCACAATATTTTCTCAACGCTTAAGGAGTAATTTTTTTATGGCACGGATATCTTCCTTCCTAATAAACGAAAGCAGGGAAGATAGGGCTATAAATATAACGACTGCTCCGATAATAAGTACTACCATAGCCGGTATGCCTTCAAACTTTGAGCAGAGAATGGAGAATGGATATACGGCCACGGCGGATATTACGGTAAGTCCTATTATGGCAGAGGGACGCAACCATTTGGGTTTAACTCTTCGGCAGAATCTGACGGCACCGAGACAGGTGTTAATCATATTTCCCATGTAGATGGTGAATATGAAGCCTGCATATCCTGTTTTAGGAATAAGAAGAAAAACCAGTCCTATTCGCGTTATGGCTTCGCTAAGACTGTACCTCATTACCGAAAGCTGGTCATCCATACCTTTTAGCAGACTGTCAAAGATACTGTCTATATACATAAAAGGGATAAGAGGGGCAAGTAATCTTATGGTAAGAGCGGTGGAGTCGTCACCGAAAATTGCAATACTTAGAGGCTCTGCAAAGAAGGCAAACACAGCCCCCGTAATTACGGAAAAAGCGTATGTAACGATAATAAAGGCCGAGCCTATTTTGTCGATTTCTTTAATGTTTCCTTTTGCTCTGAACTCTGATATTTCGGGCATAAGCAGCCGCGAAATGGCATTTAACAGTATTGCCGGAAAAAATATAACAGGTACTACCATACCCTTTACCATACCGAAGGTGGATAGTGCATCTTCGCTGGTCATACCGTATTTTTGTAGGCTGATTGGAACCGTAAGATTTTCAAGGGTGGATAATCCTGACCTTACGTACCCCGTCACGGACATGGGCAGAGTCATTCCCAATATGGATTTGGGAGTAAAATCAGATTGCCCGAGTGGGAAGGTTCTTACTGTTATTGCGTATACGAAATATCCCAAAATACTGGCCAATATCTCGCTGGTTGCTGTTCCCGTTACCAGTATTTTGCAATAATCTGCCATGTTGTCAGGTTTGAATATAAAGAATAGTATAACAGTAACGATAATCTGCGAAAGCTCTTCAGTAACCTGTACCGCTGAGGAAAAAGCCGCTTTTCTTAAAGCAATAAAGTAGCCGCTCATACATGATGCGACTGACATAAAGGGAAGTCCAAAAGCAAGTATTTTCAGCGCCTCTTTTGTTTCAGGGGCTTTTATAAGCCTTACCGATATGAAATCTGCCCCGAAATATATGGCCGAAAATGCCAGTGTTCCCATGCAAAGACCCAACAGAATACAGCAGGTAACGATTTTTTTTATACCTGTTTTACCTTTTGCCAGGGTTTCCGATACGGTTCTCGTTACGGTAAAAGAAAGCCCCGAAGTAGCCACCGTTGCCAACAAGGAGTATACGGAGATTATAAGCTGGTAAACCCCGATGCCCGCTTCTCCGATTTTTCCCGCAAGCCATAGTCTGAAATATACCACGCAAAAATTCAGGAAGAATGACGTGAGGGTGGTAATTATGGTGTTTGAGAGCATTGTCTGGGCTTTGGGTTGTGTGTTGATATTTATTTTCATGATATTTATTTCATATACGCTCCCGTCAGAGTTATATATGAAAATATATGCGCCGCTCAAGAGGTTAAATGCTTTAATAAAAAAATAAGACTCCCAAAATGGGAGTCTTAAATGTGTCGGTTTTATTTTTTAACGATATTATCTACGGCCTTTACTTCTTTTCCGCAGAAGGGACAAGGAATATCCAGGTCTAACTCGTCTTTTTCAATAAAAAACAACTCTTCGCAAAAAGGACACTGAAGTGTATAGAAGTCATCTATGTGTTCTTCGTCGAAATCCTCACCCTGTTCGGGCTTATCAATGGGTTCCAAGTCAAGGTTTCTAACAATAACTTCCTGAAGGTCATGAATGCTCATGGCCATTGTTTCAACCGTTTCCTCAAGTTCCTCAATACGGTTTACCATAAGGTCTTGCTGTTGAGCCATCTTATCAGTAATATCAACTAGAGCTCTGTAGAGCTTCATCTCCGCTGAATCCTTGGGAAGGTCTATGTCCTTAAGAATGGTGCGAATATCGTCTATTTTATCGCTTAAATAGTCCATACCTATCCTATATCGCAATTATGCACGGCTGAGGTATTCGCCGGTACGAAGGTCAACCTTGATAACTTCGCCTTCTTCGATGAAGAGGGGAACCTTGATCTCAGCGCCGGTTTCGAGAACAGCGGTCTTGAGAGCGTTGTTAGAGGTATCGCCTCTTACAGCAGGTTCGGTTTCGGTAACCTGAAGGTCCATAAATGTGGGGGGCTCTACGCTGAATACCTTGCCCTTGTAGGAAAGGAGCTTACAAACAGCTTCTTCCTTAACGAACTTAAAGGAATCGGGAAGCATATCTGCGTTAAGGGGAATGAGATCAAAGGTCTCAGTATCCATGAAGTAGTAGAGTTCACCATCGTTGTAAGAATATGTGGTTTCTTTTCTTTCGATGAATGCCTGGGGGAACTTGTCAGTGGGGGAGAAGGTCTTTTCAACAACACCACCGGTAATTACGTTTCTAACCTTGGTACGAACGAAAGCTGCGCCCTTACCGGGTTTAACGTGCTGGAATTCTACGATCTGGTAAACGTTGCCTTCCATTTCGAAAGTAACGCCGTTTCTGAAATCGCCGGCTAAATACATTTTATTATCCTCCGTTATTTTGGAATGTATGTATTGATCCGGCTTAATGTCGTGCCGGACAATAATAATCAGACAGGTCTGTCAATAGAATATATTATACAGTATTTGTGGCCTTTTTTCAAGAGGATATGAGAAAAATATATTGAAGATTAAGTGACATTTATGTTAATTCAGCACGGGGAGAGTATTTATGAGAGTTGTTTTGACTAATAAAGGACAGAAATGGGGTAAATCAAAGGGAGTAACATCTCGAATTGTTTTTATTTTTGTCGCCTTTTTTGCGGTAATCTTGATTTCGGGCTTTGCAGTTGGAAGTAACGCTCCCGTTATCGTGATTGACCCCGGACACGGAGGTCAGGATAGTGGTGCTGTGGGGATAACGGGTGTATATGAAAAAGACCTTAATCTGCAAATGGCAGAGGTGTTAAGAGAGCATTTTGAAAACGCGGGATATAGTGTTGTTATGACCAGAACCGAGGACTCGGACACCGACGGAAAGGACGGATTTGACAAAACTTCAGATATTGTAAACAGACAGAAAATTTGTGAATCTTATGGGGAAAATGCCCTCTTTCTTATGGTACATATGAATGCCTCCACTTCTTCAAACGATAAGGGCTTTCAGGTGTTCTACGGTACGGGGAATAAGGATGCAAGCCTTAGCCTTGCACAAAATATATACAACGCTGTTTCCGATACGGCTATGGTCACCCGATTAAGGGAAGTAAAGGAGGCACCGAAAACTGTATATCTATGCAAAAACGTAAAGGTACCCTGCGTTCTTATAGAGTGCGGGTTTATTACCAATTCTGCCGATACGGCTCTTTTATGCTCGGAAGAGTACAGAAAAAATCTGGCTTATGCAATATTTAATGGGGTTCAAAGCTACCTTAACCTCAAATAATTCATCCGTTGTAAAATAAAAGTCACATATTTATACGGAAATCATCAAAATTTGCTGATACAATGGATAGGAAATAAAAAACATTTTAAGGAGAACAAAACAATGAGCAAAATTCTTGTTGAAACTTCCGCAAGACACGTACACGTATCTAAAGAGGATCTCGCCGTTCTTTTCGGCGCTGACCATGAACTTACCGTTAAGAAGATGCTTTCCCAGCCCGGCCAGTTTGCCTGCGAGGAAAGAGTTACCATAAAGGGCGTTAAGGGCGAACTTAAGAACGTTTCCATTCTTGGTCCCGTAAGACCTGCAAGCCAGGTTGAAATCTCCCTTACCGACGCAAGAAGCATCGGCGTTACCGCTCTCGTAAGAGAATCCGGTGATATCGAAGGTACCGAAGGTTGTACCCTCGTAGGTCCTTGCGGCGAAGTTGTTCTCGAAAAGGGCGTTATCGCTGCTAAGAGACATATCCACCTCACTCCCGAAAGCGCTGCTGAATTCGGTGTTGCCGACAAGCAGATCGTAAGCGTTAAGGTTGAGACCGAGGACCGTTCTCTCGTATTCGGCGACGTTGTTTGCCGTGTAAGCGAAAAATTCGCTCCCGCTATGCACATTGATACCGACGAATCCAACGCTGCCGCTTGCAAAGGCGTTGTATACGGCGAAATCATCGCGTAATTTTAATGACAGATATAAAGTTATGGAACAAAGCTCCCCTCTATGATGGGGAGCTTTGCGACCAACCGGAGCCTTTTATCCGTCCGTTTTTGGTTGAAAAATCGGACGTTGCTCACCCCTGTATTCTTATATATCCCGGCGGCGGATATCTTAACAGAGCGGACGAGAAGGAAGGTCGCTTGGTTGCGGAAAGATTTAACGCCGCGGGCGTTAGCGTATTCGTTGTGGGATACAGAGTTATGCCATACGTTTATCCCGCTCCTTATCTTGATGCTCAAAGAGCTATAAGATACGTAAGATACAATGCTGAAAAGTTTGGTATAGACCCCAATAAAATAGGTGTAATGGGATTTTCCGCGGGAGGTCATCTTGCGGCTATGGTTTCCGTGCATTATGATGCTTGTCAGGAGCCTGTTGACGATATAGACCTTGTGTCTGCACGTCCCGATTTTACTATTCTGGGATATTCCGTTACTACAAATGATCCTGCTATATCCACACAGCGTTCTCACAAGCACCTTATGGGTGACGAGAGATTTTTCAATGACCCCGAGCTTCTTGAGCACTTGAGTGTTGAAAAACACGTTACCTCGGAATGCCCGCCCGCTTTTATATGGGCTACGGCTACCGATAAGACGGTCAACTGTGAAAACTCCATTGTTATGGCAAGAGCTTATTGGGAAAAGGGCGTTTCTTGCGCTCTTCACATCTTTGAGGTTGGAGGCCACGGCCTTGGTCTTGCAGACGGAGTATTTCGTGAGAATCTGAATTTTCCCACAGTAAAACAGTGGGCAGATCTTTGCGAAGAATGGCTTAAATCTTTGTTTAAATAGCGTATATGGAATCCGTCGGGTATTTTCTCGGCGGATTTTTCTTTTTACTATTGCAAAAGCTGTAAAAAGGTGGTATAATTCGTGTAAGAGGTGAAGACTATGATTTTCGAAAAACAAGTTCTGAATATGTATAAGGGCATGATGCACACCCGCTGCGACGATAGGGGAACGGCGTACTATTTTTCCGCAAAGGATTTCCCCGGGTTGAAGGTTGAAGCATATACCTTCAAATCTTCCAAAGGGCACGACCTGCAGGGATACATCTATAATTATGACAATCCCATTGAAGGTCGCCTTATTGTCTTCGACCACGGCTTTGGCGGCGGTCACCGTTCATATATGCGTGAGATAGAGATGCTCTGTAAGCATGGGTATAAAGTCTTTACCTATGACCATACGGGATGTATGGAGTCGGGCGGGGAATCCCCCAACGGTATGGCACAGTCACTTTGCGACCTTAATGATTGCATTGCCGCCATAAAAGCTGACGAAAAGCTTGCAGGGCTTGATATCTCGGTTATGGGGCATAGCTGGGGCGGTTTTTCCACTATGAATATTTCCTCTTTACATCCTGAAATAAGCCACGTTGTATCTATGTCGGGGTTTGTATCTGTGGAGCTTCTTGTTGGCTCTTTTTTCGGTGGTATTCTGAAAGGTTACCGTAAGCCTGTATTGGAGCTTGAAAGAAAATCAAATCCGGAATTTGTTGGACTTAATGCCGTAGAATCTCTTATAAAGACAAAAGCCAAGGTGCTGCTTATTTATTCGGATAACGATAAATTGGTCCGCCCGGAAATACATTTTGAGGCCTTAAAATCGGGGCTTTCAGGTAAAGACAATATAAAACTTTTGCTTGTGAGCAACAAGGGGCATAACCCCAATTATACCGAGGATGCAGTTAAGTATCTTGGGGAGTATTCCGCAACCCTGCAGAAGATGAATAAGAAAAAAGCGCTCCAGACATCTGAACAAAGGACGCAATTCGTCGACTCCTTTGATTGGTGGAGAATGACCGAGCAGGATGAAGTCGTTTGGGACGAGATATTTAAGTGGCTTGGTCGTTGAATATTATTTCAGGAGGTAACAATGAAGAAGGTCTACAATATTCTCCTCATTTTATTGGGAATTTTTGTTTTGTACGTATTAATATTGCTTGTGCCCGGGAAAGATATCTTTGGAGGTTTTCGGACACTAGAGGAAGCTCGAGCGGCAGTATATAAAGAATATATTGGATACTACGATCAAGAAGCCTTAGTACATACAGAAGAGACAACAATGCGTTATACAGACTTTGTCGTACGTAATGATACTCTGCACATTATCATATTTAAAAAGAGAAGTACTCTCGTAGGTGAAAAGTATACATCTAGATCAAGATCTTCATACTATAATTTCACTGAAGTCGTTGAGAGTGATAGTATAGCTTTTAAAGATAGTGGGAAATTAGATCTTTCACGGGATGCTGGGTTTGAACCCTTTGAATATTTGTTTGAAGTAAAGTCGTCTGAAGAGAAAAGAATAAAGTGGACGGTGTTAACCGCCGATTGTAATGTCACAAATGATGGGGTTTGTGTTTATCCATTTAGCTATGCAGGTGTAGATTATATTTTGTGCATAGTTCTTGATGAGTTAGAATAAAATGAATTTAATTGTATTGAATAGCAGCACCTACGGGTGCGGCTATTCTCTTTTAGCATGTATCACAATATGTAAAAATATTATGAAATATACGCCACTAGTATTTACTTTATGTGAAAACTGTGGTATACTCTGAATGAGAAAATATTTCAATTCGTGATAGGTGTTTTTTGTTGTATGAAAAGCGTTCAGGAAAGATTTAACCTTCTTATTGAGGGGGCAAAGTACGATGTGTCCTGTTCCTCGTCGGGGTCGGACAGAGGGGAAAAAAAGGGGAGTATCGGGTTCTGTAACCCTGCGGGAATATGCCATTCATTTACATCTGACGGCAGGTGCGTATCTCTGCTGAAAATACTGATGACAAACAGCTGTATACATGATTGCAAGTACTGTGTAAACAGGCGTAGTGCGGACGGGGAACGGGCTATTCTTACTCCCGAGGAGCTATGTGATATAGTTATGAACTTCTACATCCGTAATTATATAGAGGGGCTGTTCCTCTCTTCGGCAGTATATAAAAACGCCGATTATACGATGGAACTCTTATTGCAGACTGTGAAGCTGTTAAGAACCAAATATGGATATAACGGCTATATACATCTTAAGG
>JAZRLW010000127.1:0-6974 GCA_045647025.1 Eubacteriales bacterium | reverse complement strand
AGATAATAGACAGCGAGGAGATGCTCACAAGAGCCAACCTTGCCACCTATCAGAAAAAATATAAAGCCAAGCACGTTATGATTGAGTATAACGGTATGTGGCAGCTCAACACCCTCTTTGACGCTCTCCCCGAGGGCTGGTTTATCTACAGAGAGATGTGCTTTTTTGATGCCACAACCTTTAATTCCTATAACGCAAACCTCCGTTCCCTTGTGGTTGACAAGCTCAACACCGCCGAGATGGTAGTCTTTAACAGAGCCCCCGAAAACGTGGACAAGGACTTTATCCACAAGACGGTCAGAACCGTATCAAGGAGCGCCCAGATAGCCCTCATTATGCCCGACGGTAAGGTCTACTACGACGAAACCGAAGACCCCCTCCCCTTCGACCTTAACGCCAACGTTATAAACATCGAGGACAGGGATTTCGCCCTCTGGTACAGAGATATTGCCGAGTCGGAAGAGAGTATGCAGAAGTACGACGGCAAAATTGTCAGATTCAAGGGCAGGGTCTTTGACGAAAAGCGTATGGGTATGGAGCTCTACCTTATCGGCCGCCACGTTATGGTCTGCTGTCAGGACGATATAACCTACCGCTCCCTCATTTGTAAGTTTGGCAAAAAGCCCCCCTTCAAGACTAACGACTGGGTCACCGTCACCGCAAAGATAACCCTTGAAAACCACAAGATGTACGAAACCAGAGGCCCCATTCTCAACATAATGGAGATAGCGGCCGCCCAGCCCCCCGAGCAGGAAGTTGCAACCTTCTATTAATATTCGCCCCCAACCCCAAGGCTCCCGCCTTGGGGCATTTTTTTTGCTCCGCAGAGCAAAAAAAAACCTCTGCCTTTCGGCAGAGGCTGGGGGCGAATATTAGCGGCCATCGGTCAGTGGTCACTGACCACTTCAATCCTGGAGCCGCAAGGCACGTCAAACACAAATCCCACCGTCCCGTTACGGTCCATATAAAGGCTGTAATGGGTGGGGACGTAGGGTTGTCCGTTAACCTTGACGGTGGGGAAGGTATACCCGCGAAGCCCCTCCACCTTAACGGGAAGGGTCTGGGTGCCGCCACGAAGGTTAAACACCGCGTTGCCCGAGGATGAAAGCTTCACAGTGGGGATAACTCCATCTTCAACAGTACCCCTCTCGGCCACGGTGATGTATCCGTTGCCGTAGGCGGTCTTGATGCGGGAGATAATCTCCTCTGCACTCTCGTCAGAAGAGGTGGAAAGGAATCCCGTCAGCTTTATGTGGTCCCCAAGACCGAAGTTTCCAATATCCCCTGCCGCAAGGTCACCCGTGCCCGAAAGGAAGAACACCTTGCCATTATATCCCCCGTGAAGGAGAGATGAAAGAGGTGTGATATTGGCGGTGGCGGAATAGGATGAGGCAACAAGACCCAAAGCGTAGCCATCCTCGGTGAGGGTAGCTATGGCGGGGCCTACTGCAGAAAGGGAGAATGTGCCTCCCTCGCCCATATCCTTATTTCCCTTAAATGATACTCCGTCGGAAACGTCGGTATAATAAAGCCCCGTTTTTCCCTCTCTTTCAAAGGAAAAGAGGCATAGGTTCTCGGTAAGGGAGGAGAGGGTCACCCTTCTCTTAAACGATATGTCAAGGTCGTATATGTATACGGGAATGTCCCCATCGGTAAAGGCCGCAAGGGTGAGAATCACGTCGGCTGCCCCGTCGTAGGTGGCACCGATATACTTGACCTCGGTATAAAGCTCGCTACAGCAAATATACTCGGCAGAGGTAAACTCAACCCCAATCTCCTTGCCCGCGGAGTTGGTATATCCGATACCGTCAAGGAAGGTGGTCATAAGTCCTTCATCGGCAAGGGAGTTGAGGGTAAAGGTCATCTCTTCACCCGCCTCAAGATATATGCCCACAACACAACCCTCTCCGCCCATAAGATTCAGGGGGAGCTTCTTTGACTGGCCGTTAAAGAAGGAAACGTATTCTTCGGCTTCTAAAAATTCAAGGTATACGTAGCGGCTGTCCTTTGAGGTGAGGGAGAGGGATGCACTGCCCTCTTGACACCTGAACATATATCTGCCCGTAAAGGGGTCGTACCCCCCAAAGCTTCCCTGTGTGACCTTCACGTCAGCCTCGGTGAGAAGGCGGTTCTCCTCGTTGTAGCTCTGAGCAAATTCGGGTCTTATGTCGGAGGATGCATACTCCATTCGATAGGAGAGATTTACTTCTCCGCCCTCTGTTGCCAAGGGAGTGGGGTCAAGGAACTGCTTTACAATAACCCTGCTCTCCTCGGTGACGGTGATATTAAGTCTACCCGTGACCCCATCGGATAGGGGCAGCAGCATGACCGCCTCGCCCGTCACAAAGTGGAACACGGTGTAGTCGATATTTTCAAGGGTGATGTTTGCGGGCTTGTAATATGCCGATGTGGTGCCCGAAACCGCCTCTATCTGGCTCAGCTCCTCGGCGGGAATCACCGTTTCCGTCCAAAGAAGGTCGGGTGTGTAAGAGTCGGTGGAGTAGATTGAGGAGGAGGGGATGTATCTGTCCGCATACACGGTACAGAGGTTGTAAACCCCAACGGGGGCCTTAAAGCTGTCTATGTAGCCCACTTCTACAGATGCCAAGGTAAGGGTGGCATCAAGGGATGCGGAAAGTCTGAAATAAAGGGTGTATATCTCACCCACAAAGCTTCCGTCGGTGACGGGAACTGTAACGTATACCCAGTCTTCCCCAAGGTCAAGGCTCTTTTCGGCCACGCCCTGAAGACGGATATTATCGTATACGGCGGAGTAGTTTACCTCAACAGAGGAAACCCCGCTGCCCTTAAGCTTCAATCTCACGCAACCAACCGCCCCCTCGGGCATTGAGGTCACGTCTATGTCCAGATCCCCCGCCCCAAAATAGGGTGAGGCGCTGCCGTCAACGGTAAGCTCTGCCGCCCCGTCAACAAGCTTGAGCTTGCATCCCCCAAGTATCATCGACCAGTCGGCAAGGGTATTTTTATCGTTTATGGTAAAGGTTTTAAGGGCAACAAACTCCTCTTCCCTGCCCTGAGCGGTAAGACTTGCATCAAAGGCCGCAGAGGCGGTGTAGGCGGTGTTTACAGGCACCGTCCATTCAGTTCCCGAAAGGGTGAACTCACGCCCCGAGGTCTCCATCTTCACCGTGGGAAGGGAGTGGAAAAGCACCCTGCCGCTCTCGGCTCCGAATACCTTTGAAAGATAGGGCGAGGTCTTGTCAAGCTCCAATGACATCAGCCCGTTATCAAGAAGTATAAGGCTGTCCTCAACCTTGAGGGTGGCCTTATTCTCCGAGTAGGCCGCATAGGCCAGAGTCTTGCTCCAAAGGTCGTCGGTGACAAGGTTGTCCCCCACGTCCTCCTCGGGTCGGTCGCCCCCCGTCATGAATATATAAGAAAGCACCATGGCCGCCACCATTCCCAGAATGATAACCAGCAACGTTATCACCCTCCAGGGTGAACGGCGTATGGATTTTTTCGACTTTTCAGACATAGCTTTTTCCTCGTAGGATGTTAATATAAATATATTATACAATAAATGATATATTTTGTCAAGGGTAAGCATATCCCCTCTCCCCCGCAGGCGTCACTGACCACCGACCACTCTTTCCCCCGAACCCATACCGCCTTCGCGGTATGGGTTTTCTTGCCCGCGGGCAAGAAAACAGCCCTGCAAACGCAGGGCTGTTCGGGGAATAGGAAGCAGTATTCGGTGATAAAAAGAAATCTTCGCTCCCTCGTCCCTCTCCGTTCCCCTCTCCGCCCTCCGCGTCCCTCTCCCGCCCGCAGGCGCTCCATGGGGTCTCAGTAAAATTTTTCCAATATTTCACAATCTGTGTATTGACAAATTCACATTTTGATGATATAATATATTACAAGATGTGATAATCCGCCACATCAAGTCACGATTGGCATAATCTCCTCCCAACGGGCTCTCCCGTTGGGACAAACTCTATTCTCGGCACAAAAGGGGGAATCAGCATGGCCGAAGCAAGATATTACTTTATAAAAATGCCCAAAGACTTCTTTTCTCTACCCGCCATCAGATACATAAAAAGTCTGGAGCTGGGCGGAGATATTCTACTCCTCTATCTCCAGCTCCTCACCGAAAGCACCGACAAGGGCGGGCGCCTTCGCCTCACCGACGAAATACCCTACACCTGGGAAACTCTAGCCGCCTCGGTGGGTATGCCCATTGACTCGGTGAGCGAGGGAATGAAGGTTCTCACCTCTCTGGGGCTGGTAAAAATCCTCCCCGACGACACAATTTTCATCCCCGAACAAGAAAAACTCACACAGAGTGAGGCATCCTCTACCAAGCGTGTCCGTGATAAAAGGGAGAGGGACGCTTTACAAAAACAGGACGGGCCCACGGGGAAATTTGATGAAGAAAAAGACGAAAACGAAAAACAGGAGGAGTCTTTTTGTAAAGCAAAAGCGTTACATTGTAACGTAGAGAAAGAAAAAGATTCAGAAAAAGAGAAAGATATAGAGTCAGAGATAGAGGAAAGAGAAAAGAAAAAAGAAAAATGGGCTCCGCCCCGCCCAAAGGCGAAAAGCAACAACGTTTTCCTGGATATGATGCGAGAGGAAAGCGGACATTGAGAGATAACTCAAAAAAATCAGACATAATTACACCCACAGGAGGTACAAAACAATGATACGATACGAAAACAGATGCGTTGATTGCGCAGAAGAAATGGGTTGCATTGGAGAATCCTGCCGTTATTTGCAGGTAACGGTCACCGAGTGCGACGAATGCGGCGAGACCGACATTACCCTCTACGCCTACGACGGCCTTGACCTCTGCCCCGATTGCCTTGTAAAGGCGCTGGTGAAAGACGGCCTTGCAGAGCCGGTAAATAGTGATCAGTGGTCAGTGATCAGTGATCAGTGAAAAGCGGTAGCTATTTATTGTACGGCATAGTCACAAGTGCTTACGCAGACAATAACAGCGCATAAACACGTTCATTAGCAAATGCTGAAAAACGCCAGCGCTCACGTAGATTTTGAGCAAATTATAAGCGCTTTTTATTTTTCTTATAGGCTCTTTTCATTATGTATTATCTCTGCGTTAGCACCAGTGCTTATACTTTAAAATCATTACCTTATTCCACTGATCACTGAACACTGAACACTGAACACTGGCTCCTTTCGGGAGCCGAAAGGAGTCCTCATGAACAGACAAGAAACCCTCAAATTCCTGGCCTTAGTCAAGGTCGCCTACCCCTCGGCCTACCGAGATGCGGATAGAGAAACCCTGCTGGCCACGGTAAATATGTGGCAGTCCACCTTTGCAGACCTGCCATATCCCATAATGGAAACCGCCTTTGACTCCTTTCGTAGAAGGAGCAAATTCCCGCCCACGGTGGCGGAGATATACGACGAGCTTTCGCGCATCCACTCCGCCGCCTGGTCAGACCTTAACGAGGCGGCAATGCTTGAGGACGAGGATAAATTCCAAAAAGCCGCCTGCCTTATGGAAATAACCGAACAATACTTAAAGCGGCGCAAGACCCCGACTCTGCCCTATAACGCCCTCACCGCCGCCATAATCGCCAAGTCCTCCGCCGCAACCCTATCTCTCGCCGAAGGCGAATAACACTCGCCTCGCCGAGGCTCCCGAAAGGAGATAACCCCACAATGAAATACATCATAGCAAAAGAACCCCGCTGCCCCTTTTATCACTGCGAAAAGACCAATTCTCTCCTCTGCGAGGGAATCTGGGACAGCTCCACCCTTCACCTTGTATTCAACAACCCTCAACGAAAAACAAGCTATAAAAAAGCCCACTGCAACGCCGACTATAACGCCTGCCCTCTGGCAAGGATATTGAAGGAGAAATATTGATTTTCCGCCCTCGTCCACGATATAAGGTGCAGTGTGTCACCTTGCGCTACCGCGCAGGATTTTAAATCGTCACCGCAGGTGACACAACAATTCTGCATTCTGCATTATTCATTCTGCATTCTGCATTCTGCATTCTGCATTCTGCATTATTCATTCTGCATTCTGCATTATTCATTCTGCCGCCAGCGACGACTGTTGTAACAAAAAATTCCCTTTTACCCCCTTGCATTCCCACTTTCTTTGTGATATAATAGTAAGGCTTGATATGAGTGGTCCTCTGCCTTCTCAGCATGAACGCTCACGCTTCAAGACTTTTCTTGAGGCAAATATCTTGAAAATAATAAAATTTCAGGAGGAACTGAGAATGAACAAGGCACTGCTCGATGCAATGACCAAGGACCAGCTTCGCGCTGAACCCCTCAACATCGTTGTTGGTAACGACGTTAAGGTCTACATCAAGATCAAAGAAGGTAACAAGGAAAGAATTCAGGTATTCGAAGGCACCGTAATCGCTAAGAAGCACGGCGGCATCGCTGAAACCTTTACTGTAAGACGCGTATCCTACGGCGTAGGCGTTGAAAAGGTATTCCCCATGAATTCTCCCTTTATCGAGAAGGTAGAAACCACCCGTAGAGGTAAGGTTCGCAGAGCTAAGCTTTACTATCTCCGTCAGAGAACCGGTAAGGCCGCAAAGGTTAAGGAGCTTCTCTAAGGCCTTCAGCCAACAGAATCAGTGAACAATCGGCGAGGCTACGCAGATATATAATCGGCGTTCCCTCGCCATTTTTCTTTCACCTTGAACACAACAGATAAATCACGCATATTATATAGGTAGGTTAAATCGATATGAACGAAAACAACACTCCTAACAAATACACCTGGCACAAGTTCAGCAATATCTACGCAGGTATAGCCGACGTTCTGGAGGCTATATTTGCCGCCGTGGTAATATCAATAGTCCTTCTTACTCTGGTATTCCGCATGGGATACGTGGAGGGCGGATCTATGCTTCCCACAATGGAGCCGGGTGAAAGATACATCCTCTCCTCAGTTCTTTACGAGCCCCGCCAGGGCGACGTGGTGGTATTCGCGCCCGACTCCACCGTAAAGACCGACGAGCC
>JAZRLW010000126.1:0-5314 GCA_045647025.1 Eubacteriales bacterium | reverse complement strand
ACTTTGGCACCATCATGGGTTGGGCTGACGAGTTCCGTTCCCTCAAGGTAAGAACCAACGCCGATACTCCCACCGATGCTAAGAAGGCTCGTGAGCTTGGCGCAGAAGGTATCGGTCTCTGCCGTACCGAGCACATGTTCTTCGAAGCTGACAGAATCGCAGCTTTCAGAGAAATGATCTGTGCTGACACTGTTGAAGAAAGAGAAGCTGCTCTTGAAAAGATCCTTCCCTATCAGCAGAGCGACTTTGAGAAGCTCTACGAAGCTCTCGAAGGTACTCCCGTATGTATCAGATTCCTCGATCCCCCTCTCCATGAATTCGTTCCCACCGAAGAAGCTGACATCGCAGCTCTCGCAAAGGCTCAGGGCAAGACCGTTGAAGCTATCAAGGCTATCATCGCTTCCCTCCACGAATTCAACCCCATGATGGGTCACAGAGGATGCCGTCTTGCAGTTACCTATCCTGAAATTGCAAAGATGCAGACCGCTGCTGTTATTCGTGCTGCTATCAACGTTCAGAAGAATCATCCCGATTGGAACGTTAAGCCCGAGATAATGATCCCCCTCGTAGGCGAAATCAAAGAACTTAAGTACGTTAAGAGCGTTGTTGTTGCTACTGCTGACGCTGAAATCGCTGCTGCAGGCGCTAACCTCGAATACGAAGTAGGTACCATGATCGAAATTCCCAGAGCATGTCTCACCGCTGATGACATCGCTAAGGAAGCTGACTTCTTCTGCTTCGGTACCAACGACCTTACCCAGATGACCTACGGCTTCTCCAGAGACGACGCAGGTAAGTTCCTTACCGCTTACTACGACGCTAAGATCTTCGAAAACGATCCCTTCGCTAAGCTCGACCAGACCGGTGTTGGCAAGCTCATGAACATGGCTATCACCCTCGGCAGACCCGTTAACACCAACCTCCACGTTGGTATCTGCGGCGAGCACGGCGGCGATCCCACATCTGTTGAATTCTGCCACGAAATCGGCCTCGACTACGTATCTTGCTCTCCCTTCAGAGTACCCATCGCAAGACTCGCAGCAGCTCAGGCAGCTATCAAGAACCCCAGAAAGTAATTTATTACTAACTGATATATCCCCGTTCCGAAAGGGACGGGGAGTTCTTTTTTGTCGGTTATGTCTATATAAACCCCAAAAGAGCCCGCATTTGCGGGCTCTTTTGGGCAAGGAGTTTAATGGATGAAATCGGATAGGCTGTAAACCCATCTATATAGGAAGAAACTAAGCAAAATTAATAGGGTGGTTACCCAGGCTGCCAACTATGTTGTCAGCCGGTCATCTTCTCCCGAAGGATAAGCATGATCTTTTTTTCTCGGCGGGAAACCTGAACCTGGGTCATTCCCAGTAGGTTTGCCGTTTCTTGCTGGGTCTTGTTCATATAATATCGCAGAGATATTAGTTGTCGATCCTTCGGTTGCAGTAGCTCAAGGCATTGGCGAAGGGCAAATGAGTCTATTCTTGCCGTGCCGTCATCGGGGTCTGCCACTGTATCTGCCACGGTTTTTGTGCTTCCCTCGGCTATGGGGTCGTCTATGGATAGGGGATGACTTCCCGCATCTGAGGCGAAAATTATATCTTCGGTAGGTATTCCCGTAAGGGCCTGAAGCTCCGACACTGTGGGGGAGCGCCCCTCCTCTGCGGTGAACTTCTCAGCCGCTTTTCTTATCTGACAATATTGCTCCCGTATACCGCGGCTCACCTTTAAGGGGCCGTTGTCGCGGAGATATTTTTTTATCTCGCCCATTATTACGGGTACGGCGTAGGTGGAAAATTGCAGCCCTCTTTCGGTTTCAAAGTTTCTTATAGCCTTTAAAAGCCCCAAGGTGCCTATCTGTACAAGGTCCTCAAATTCCACTCCGCTGTATGAAAATCTTCTTGCCACCGTCATTACCAGACCCATATTCAGGTCGATAAGTAGAGGCTCTGTGTTTTCGCCTTCTTTAAGGCGGATCAATAGGTCAATGTTTTTGTCCATTATTCCTGCCGCTGAGCTTTTTAAATATGGTTACTGTGGTACCCCTTTGGGGGCGGGATCTTACGGTAATCCTGTCGCTCAGGGCTTCCATTACCGTAAATCCCATACCTGCCCTATCCTCTGAGCCTGATGTGTATAGCGGCTCTCGGGCCTTTTGTATGTCCTCAATACCGACCCCCGAGTCCCGTACGGACACGGCGATGGAGTTATCGTCATATAATCTGCATTTTATATGTATAAGGCCTATACCATCGGGGTAGGCGTGGACGACTGCGTTGGTAACCGCCTCGCTTACGGCGGTTTTTAGCTCCGAAATAACCTCCACCGTGGGGTCGCATTGGGCGGCAAATGCCGCTACCGAGGCCCTTGCAAAGCCTTCGTTGACCGAGCGGGAGGGGAGCTTTATCTCAAATTGATTTTTAACTGTCTTTTTCTTTATTGGTTTCATTCTGTTCTGCCTTTCTTCCGCCCTATTTCCTTGAGGGAATCTTGAGAGGGGAGAGGGAAACTATTTTATTCACCGCCGCAAGGGTGAATATCTTATATGGCTGGGGCGGTATGTTTATTACCGATACGCTCTTTCCCAGAGCCGTTACAAGCTTGTACCTGCCTAAAATAAAGGCTATGCCGCTACTGTCGCAAAAGGTCACGTCCCTGAAATCAAGGACCGTTTTCTCCGGTGTGAAGCGGTTTATAAGCTCGTCGGTGGCAAGGCGGAGCCCATCACAGCTGTGATGGTCTATTTCTCCTGTGACGTAGATGAGGAGCTCGTCCTCGCCGTGATAATATTCAAGGGATTTGTTCATAAGCTTTCGTCCTTTCAATTACGGATATATTATATCGGACAAGCCGTGGCGGATGCTGTCGGATAATGAGGGACATAAAAAGTTAAAAAAATACCCTACGCTTTCAGTCGAAAGCGTAGGGTTTGTATTTATTATGTATTAAAGTTGTTCGTGACGGCAAACGTCCATTACGAATACCGTAACTCCACCCGTTTCAACCTCGGTGGGAACAACGGGAGGAATTGCCATGTTGTGGTGGCCCGCAGGCATAACGATGTGGTTGTATATTACTTCCTTTCTGCGGCCTGCTCTCTTTTTGAGTATCTCGATGGCGGCTTCAAGCCTTTCTTCTGCAAGGCCTACCATTATGGTAACGCTGCGCTTTTTGAGAAAACCGCCCGAAGAGTTAAGTATGGTAACGTAAAAGCCGTTTTCGTTAAGGTCTGCTACAACCTCGCTGTAATCGTCGCCCTGAAGTATGGCGAGTAATAATTTATCGCATCTATTTTCCATAATGATTTCTCCTTATCAGTTTACTACGGTAATAGTATATCATAAAAGTTCACAAATTTCAAGTAGCAATTGTGTCAAAAATGTTACTTTTGAAAATAAGTTTACAAATGAAGAGAGGACTGCATGGTTGCAGTCCTCTTATCTATATGCGATTATTTACTTAATAATGCTTTCTTCCCATGCTTCGGGCTTTTCAAGACCGAGAAGGTAAGCAACGGAAGCTGCAACGTTTGCAAGACCGAAGGAGCCTTCCTTAACCTGCATTTCCTTCTTTTCAGGATCGTATACGATGAAGGGAACGGGGTTGAGGGTGTGAGCAGTCTTGGGCTTGGGAGCGTCTTCGGGCTTCTTTGCCTTTTCGTACATTTCGTCGGCGTTACCGTGGTCGGCGGTAATTACAACGTAGCAGTACTTTTCATCAGCAGCCTTAAGGATACGGGCAAGACAGAGATCAACCATTTCAACTGCGATTTCAGCAGCTTCGATGCTACCGGTGTGACCTACCATGTCGCCGTTGGGGAAGTTTGCTCTGATAAAGCCGTATTCGCCGCTTTCGATAGCTGCGAGAACCTTATCGGTAACTTCAGCGGCCTTCATGTAGGGGCGCTGTTCAAAGGGAACTACGTCGGAGGGAACTTCCTCGAATATTTCAAGCTCTTCGCTGAACTTTTCGCTTCTGTTACCGTTCCAGAAGTATGTAACGTGGCCGTATTTCTGGGTCTCGGAAACTGCGTACTGCTTAACGCCGTTCTTAACCAGAAGCTCAGAGAGGGTGTTTCTGATAGCAGGGGGGCTTACAAGGTACTTGTTGGGGATCTTAAGGTCGCCGTCGTACTGGAGCATACCTGCGTAGAGAACCTCGGGCTTCTTGGGACGAGCGAAGGGTACTTCGTCGCTTTCAAATGCCTTGGATATTTCAAGGGCTCTGTCGCCTCTGAAGTTGTAAAGGATAACGCTGTCGCCGTCAACGATCTTGCCAACGGGCTGACCGTTTTCTGCAATAACGAAGGGAGGAATATCCTGGTCGATGTCGCCCGTTTCAGCACGGAGGGTCTCATAAGCTTCCATAGCGGAGGCAAACTGTCTGCCTTCGCCGAGAACGTGGGTCTTCCAACCAAGCTCAACCATAGGCCAGTTAGCTTCGTATCTGTCCATGGTTATCTTCATTCTGCCGCCGCCGGAAGCAACCTTGCCTTCAAAGCCGTCGCCGTTGAGGGCTGCAAGGGTGTCTTCAATGTCCTGAATGTAGGTAGGTGCGGAGGTTGCGGGAACGTCACGGCCGTCGAGAAGCACGTGTACTCTGCACTTCTTAATTCCCTCTGCCTTTGCCTGAGCAAGCATCTTCTTGAGGTGAACGATATTGGAGTGAACGTTACCGTCGGAAAGAAGACCGAGGAAGTGGAGGGTGGAGTCCTTTTCTTTGCAGTTTGCAATAAGCTCTTTCCAGGTTTCGGACTGGTACATAGCACCGGATTCAAGGCTCTCGTTTACAAGCTTTGCGCCCTGAGCGTATATCTGGCCGGAGCCGAGAGCGTTGTGGCCAACCTCACTGTTACCCATGTCCTCGTCGGAGGGAAGACCTACGGCTTCGCCGTGAGCCTTTATCTGGGTATAGGGGCAGGTTGCCTTAAGAGCGTCAAGAGTAGGGGTGGTGGCAAGCTTGACCGCATTGCCGTATTCGGAGGGGTTTTCACCCACACCGTCCATAACGATAAGAATTACGGGTTTCATTATATTCTATCCTCTCTTTGGATGATTTTACATTATACTCCATTATTATACCATACGAATGTGAACATATCAATCTTAAATATTTAATATTTTACGAAGTTTTTATGTTGGGGGAGAAGTATTGACAGTCAATTATGTATATGGTATAATGTAGCTGAGGATAATATGAAAGGGGAATATCTATGAAAAACGGTAAAATAATTATCACTTTGGTTTTGTCTATCGCTTTTGCTTTTGCGCTTTGCTAAGTCGGAGGCCAAGCGGTCTTAGGAAGACAATTAGGGGCTACA
>JAZRLW010000125.1:0-4749 GCA_045647025.1 Eubacteriales bacterium | reverse complement strand
ATGGCTACGATCCGACTTGGTTTTCCCGTCCTTTTCTCTCTTTTATGACGTTTTCTTTGAAAGCTCTCTGAATCTTCTGTCCTCAAGTCGCAGACTGTCGGCAATCATGGCGATAAATTCGGAGTTTGTGGGCTTGCCCTTTGCGTCACTCACCGAATACCCGAAAAGTCTGTTTATGGTTTCTATATTACCCCTTTCCCAAGCCACCTCAATGGCGTGGCGTATGGCTCTTTCAACCCTTGAGGGGGTAGTTCCAAACCTCTTCGATACCTCGGGATAGATAAATTTGGTTATGGAGTTTACCGATTCGGGGCTCTTCAATGCAAGGATTATGGCGTATCTGACAAAATGATACCCCTTAACGTGGGCGGGGATTCCCACGTCGGAGATTATGGCGGTTATCTGCTTTTCAAGGCTCAGCTCGATTTCTTCGTAGTCGGCAGGCTCACCCCTGTCAATGATAAAATTCCTTGTGGTTCCAACCTTTTCCGAGAGGGGAGGGGCAGTGAGAAGATCCACCCTTTCGGCAAGGAGATTTACGTCTACGGGCTTGAACATATAATAGCTTGCTCCGTAGCTTACCGCCTGGGAGATAACGTTTTCCGCCTTTATCTGGGAGCAGACTATGATTTTGGGCTTACCTTGCTTTATGTATCCCGCTGCGATTTTCAAGAATTCTATTCCGTCGGTCTTTGCTAAAATAACGTCCATAATAAGGACGTCAACCTTTTCTGTACGCAAGATTTCAAGAGCTTTAAAGGTATTGTCTGTGGATTCGAGAATATCATAGCCTTTGTCGGCAAGAGCCTTTTCGAGAAGGTTTCTGTTCTCTTTGTGCTGGTCAAGAATGACGATTCGTGTTTGTGCGTTTGTGGACATTTTGGTCACCTCATGAAGATTATTTGTTTTTCGATATGTATTTTATCATGTTTTCACACCGATTGCAATAAAAAGCCGTTGACCGAAGACTAAGGGATTTTCCATTATTCTACAGACTTTTTGTCTTATCTTGCAGAGGTTTGCCACCGAACTTGAAACTTTGATATTAATTCCCGACCAAAAGATATCCCCGATGCTTTTGCATCGGGGACGAATGCTTATTCTTTATATCCGTTAGGATTTTTACTCTGCCAGTTCCAGGAGTCGCGGCACATATCCTCAATTGTCTTTTCCGCCTTCCAGCCAAGAAGCCTTTGGGACTTTTCAACGTCGGCGTATACCGCATCGGGGTCTCCCGGGCGACGGGGGCCTATTGCAAAGGGTATCTTTACTCCGTTTACCCTTTCAAATGCGTCCTTTACTTCAAGTACAGAGTAACCCTTGCCCGTACCCAGGTTTACAGCCTCGCAACCGTAGGACTTTTCTGCATATTCAAGGGCTTTTATATGGCCTTTTGCCAGGTCAACAACGTGGATATAGTCCCTTACTCCCGTTCCGTCGGGGGTGTTGTAGTCGTTGCCGAAAACGTTAAGCTTTTCAAGTCTGCCAACCGCTACCTGGGCAATATAGGGGAGAAGGTTGTTGGGGATTCCGCTGGGGTCTTCGCCTATAAGTCCGCTTTCGTGGGCTCCCAAGGGGTTAAAATATCGGAGCAACACTATAGACCACTCATTGTCCGAGGCGGCAAGGTCGCGGAGCATCTGCTCAATAAACACCTTCGTCCAGCCGTAGGGATTTATGGCCTTTGTGGGAAGCTCCTCTTTGAGAGGACCCTCTTCCTCTACAAGTCCGTATACCGTGGCAGAGGATGAGAATACCAGCCTTTTAACCCCATACTCCCTCATCTTTTCAAGAAGCACAATGGTGCTTATAAGGTTGTTGTCGTAGTATTCAAGGGGCTTTCTTACCGATTCACCAACTGCTTTAAGACCCGCAAAATGGATAACCGCATCTATTTCGTTCTCTTTAAATATTTTATCCAGAGCTTCGCCGTTTCTCACGTCCTCTTTATAGAAAAGGGGAGCAATTCCGGTTATCTCCTTTATTCTGTCAACCGCCTTTTGGTTGCTGTTGTCAAGATTATCTATTATTATGGGCTGGTGGCCTTCCTTTATAAGCTCAACGCAGGTATGACTTCCTATATATCCCGCGCCGCCGGTTACCAATACCTTCATACTTCTGTCCTCCCATATATATTTTCTATACCTCATTCTATCACAATTTATTCATAAAAGCAAGGGCAAAATACCCCTTTTTTAGTAATATTTTACGAACTCACGCACCCTTTACCTTCATAGTTGTTGACAATTTCAGCATAATGATGTATACTGATTAGAGTTTCTAATAAAGAAGGTTAATGTCTTATGGTAAATCCTCTCGACCTGCTTATAAAGGTCTTAATGCTGGTTCTTATGATGATTCCCGGCTTTCTTATGCGTAAGTTTAAAATGGCCGACGGCATCACTGCAAAAAATATTGCCAATCTTATAATATACGTAGCTCAGCCCGCCCTTCTTATAGAGGCTTATATGACTGATTTCTCTACCGAAATCCTCAAGACCTCTATCTGGGTATTTATATTCTCCACCATAGTCCACGCTGTCTGCTACGGGCTTTCCTTCCTTCTTTTCAGGGAAAAGGACGAGGCTAAACGCAAGGTTTTACGCTTTGCCTCAATCTTTGCAAACAACGGATATATGGGTATCCCCCTTATAATATCCCTCTTTAGCTCCGAGGCGGCAATTTACGCCTCCTTCTACAACATCCCCTTCTCCATTTTCCAGTGGTCTGTGGGCTGTCTTATCTATACGGGGGATAAAAAGTACCTCTCCGCAAAGAAGATATTCATAAACCCCTCTATGATTCCCATTTATATCGGTCTTCTCTGCTTCTTCCTTCCCATCAATCAGTATGTTCCCCAGTTGGCCATAGATCTTATGGTAAACTTTAAAAACCTTATCGCACCCCTCTCAATGGTTATGATTGGTATACGCCTTGCCGACGTTGATTTCAGGGAGATATTCAAGGATCTGAGTATGTATAAGCTCTTCTTTGTCAAGCTCTTCCTAAACCCCGTCCTCATTTGGTGTATAATGAAGCTCTTCGTTATTACCGGAATTTGTTCCGGTGATTCGGGAACAATGGCTCTTACTATTTCCCTTATCTGTGCCTCAACTCCCGTTGCCACCGCAACAAGCATATTCTCGGAGATGTTCGGCGGCGATTCCCACTATTCGGGCAAGGCCGTGGCCTTCACCACCGTGGGCTCAATTATCACCATGCCCATCGTGGCGCTGTTGCTTTTGATATAGTATATACTCTGTATTTTTGGACTGCAATCTTGCAGTCCATTTTTTTATATTTTTTGAAAAAATGTATTGACAAACCCATTCTAATGTGTTAGAATATAATTGTACTAACGGATTAGAATGAAATCGGAAGGAGATGATACTCTTGTCAACACCCAAAATATTTGAAAGTGAATACAGATTTTGTCTTATTCTCTGGGAAAACGAGCCTATCAGCAGCCGCAAGCTTTCGGAGTTGTGCGCTGAAAAACTGGGTTGGTCAAAAACCACCACCTATACGGTGATAAAACGTTTGTCCGATAGGGGAGTGGTGAGGAACGAAAATACGGTAGTAACCTCTCTCGTATCAAAAGAGGACGCGGAGGTTGCCGAAATCGAAGAGCTTGTTGAAAAGCGTTTTTCAGGCTCATTACCCGCATTTATTGCCGCATTTGCCAGAAAAGAGCATCTTTCTCAAAAGGAAATAGAGGAGATTCGGCAGATTATCAATTTGAAAGGGGAGTAGAATATGGAATCCTTATTCTTGAAAATATTTGAATTGGCAGTCACGTCAAGTTATCTTATAGTGGCGGTTGTCGTTCTTCGTCTGCTTTTGAAAAGGGCTCCCAGATGGATAACTTGCTTGCTGTGGGGATTTGTGGCTTTAAGGCTTATATGTCCTTTTTCCATAGAAAGTGTGTTCAGCCTTATTCCCGAAAAAGCGCCCGTTGAAATAGTCCAGACGGTTGTTGACCCAATTCCCGAAAAGGACGCGGTTACCGATATAGTTGTTATTCCCGAGCAACCTGACAGAGTGGATATCCATATCACCTATACCCCTCCCGTATCGGATAACACCCTTACAGTAACCCCACCCTCTCCTACCGTACAGATAAGCACACCCGTATCATACGTTAAGATATTTTCCTATATCTGGATTGCGGGCGCCTGTATTATGGCTCTTTACTGTGTGGGATATTACCTTATTCTTCGCGTAAGGGTCTTTGATGCCGTAAGACGTGAGGACGGAATATGGCAGAGCGAAAAGGTCAACTCTCCTTTTATTTTGGGTGTCTTAAGGCCTCGTATATATCTGCCCTTTAACCTTTCTCCCCAGGCAGAAGGCCACGTTATATCTCATGAAAGAGCCCATATCCGTCGCCTTGACCATTTGGCAAAGCCCTTTGGATTTGCCCTGCTTTGTCTGTATTGGTTCAATCCCCTTGTATGGGTTGCCTATATCCTTTTCTGCAAGGATATTGAGGGCGCCTGCGACGAAAGGGTCATTAAGGATATGGACGAATCTACCAGAAAGGCCTACGCTACAGCTCTGCTTGACTGCTGTATCAGCCGCAAAAGCATAGCGGCTTGCCCCCTTGCCTTCGGTGAATCCGACGTGAAAAAGAGGGTCAAGAAGGTTGTTAATTACAAGAAAGTAACCGTAATTGCCCTGATTTTAGCCCTCCTTTGCGTGGCCTTGTTTGTGGGTTGCTTTATGACCGACCCCTTTGCCCCCGATACC
>JAZRLW010000124.1:0-7403 GCA_045647025.1 Eubacteriales bacterium | reverse complement strand
CCTTGTCGTAGAAGGTGATATTTATGGGGTAAAGAGCAGGGGACATGGAATGAATTTGGTTGATTTCAATATTTTTATAGGCGATCATTATCGCCGCGGATTTTGTAACGCTAAAGGGTAGTCTTACACCGTCGGAAAAATCTTCTCCTTCAGCTTTAAGGGTCAGGTAGTAGCTGCCTATCTCCAACTTGCCGAGATTGAAGTGGGTTCTTTCGGCAGCATCTCTTGTAAGAGTCTTCTTGCCAAAAATCTTGCCGCTTTCGTCGGATATTTCAGCTGTATATTTTACCCTACCCAAATCTGCCGTTCCGTAGCATTGAGCCGAAAAGGCAATATCGTCTCCCAGAATATATAAGTTGCTCATTGAGAGATTTACAAAGAAGGGAAGAGTGGTAATTATATTTTCCTGGGTAAAGCCAACGTCCGCTTTGCCAAGGGTGTCCAAATCTCCGCCGAAGCCTACGGCAGTAATGCGCCACTCCGTAATATTGTCGGGCAGGGTAAAGGTCACGACGGCTTCGCCGTTTTCGTTAAGATAAAGGGTTTCAAAAATGGGATTATTCTGAAAGTCCTCTCTTATATCCGTTTCCGTGTCACCGTTAAGGGAAGCATCGTCTCCTGCCGTGGGAGTATCTGCTTCCATTGATTCATTTACCGTGGCATCTGCCGTTGCCTTATACAGAATGTCATAGACGTCTGTTGCCAAGGGGGAAAAGCTCAGATTGCGGGCTATACTGTCGTTGTATCTGTTTTGATAGTATTGCCCTATGGGATTCATTTTCTGCTCACCCAGAGCAAAGCAGGCCTCGTCAACAAGGCAAAGGGTTAGGTATCCGCCTTCAAGAGGGTTGCCGTCTTTTGTCATTGTCAAACGGAGGGTCACGCTGTCACCCGGGCGATATATTTTGTTGTCCATTGACAGGGTTATTTCTGCCGTATTATTGCTTTGGTAGTCGTAGTTTATATACTTGACCGATGTGGTCTGAATCTTATTTCCCGTAAAATGGGTTATCGCAACCCTTGCTCCGGGGATAAATTCGTTTTTGTAGGTAAATGCGTAGGTTCCGTCCTGGCTTACAAAGTATTCCTTCCGTCCGTTGGAATAGAGGGTGAAGAGGGTTCTTCCCTCTGGGATTTCTCTGTCGTATGTGAGAGTAACCTTTACCTCATCTCCCACCGAATAGAGTTCCTTATTAAGGGATACGTTGTACCCACCCATATTTCCGTAGTCTACGTAGGGCTTTGAACCGTAATCGGTTATGTTTGAATTAAGAACGTAGTTGTTGCCCGTTTTTTTATCGTAATAGCTTACAGTACAGGTATAGTATCCGTTAAAGTCATCGGCAACCTTTATATGGGGGATTGAAGCTTTGCCGTTCTCAAGTGTAAGGGTTTCTTTCTTTATTACCGATTCGGTAACGCTGTAATAGGTGGATTTATGCGTGGTTTTGGTTATGGGATCGTAAACTGTTTCCGTATGGGGAATCCACCATGTTTTGGTATAGGTTACGGTTACGTTGCCGTCTACTGGGTCACCTATAATATTATCGGGGAAAAGGGGGTAGCGAAGGTCTGATTGAGTAAGTATGGACGATGTGTCTATTTTATTGAGCCGTATCTCTGTTATGGGAGATTCTCCCCTTATTTCTTCGCACTCAAACCATAAATCGGAATGGAAGTATGTGGCGGATACGTAGTCGTAGAGGGTGGTAGTTTCTTCACCTATAAGCTCTGCAGATATCCCTATTGTTGCGGGAGATGTGGATTTACGGCTTATGTTACCGAGGGTGACGGAATAGGTCGCCTTTCCGTTTTTGTCTGTGGTTAGTGTCTTGTTTATTCTCACCACGTCGCTTGAATAAATGTTTATTTTAAGTCCTTCTGCGGGAGTGCCGTCAAAGAAGGTTGTTGTAACCGTAATTGTTGCCTTGTCTCCGTTTTTGTAGAAGAGTTTATCAAAGGATACCTCCATTTTATAAACGGGTTTTTCTCTATCGGTAATGCTGAGATACTGAACTGCCAGCAGGTTCAATTCCTTATCCAATATGCGGAGGGGCATATGGTAGTTAGGTTCTCTGTTTTCGAGGATTATCTCCCCCTTGAAGGTGCCGTCTTCGTTGAGCGTGAGAGGATAGTACACATTCGTATATCCCAAAGAATAGTATAGTTCCGTATCAAGTTCTTCATCTATACCTTTAACTATACCGCTAAAAGATATTTTATCGTTGCCGAAATAAACGGTTCGGTCTGTAAACAGATAAGCCATAGCCTTCCCGTTATTATCCACGTTTCGGAGTACCGAAGTGACAAGAAGGGCGTCATCCTCGGAGGTTACGGTAAAAATGGCCGCATTCCTGTCAGTAACCTCAAAGGTCGATATGCCGTTTTTAAGGGCATATTCTTCCCTTATGTCACCCTCCGGCTCCTCTGCGTTCCAGAAATCATATCTGTCAAAATAGTACGCTTTTATACTTCCGTTAATCTCTTGATTTCCGTTGTTTACCCATATCAGCATATCATTCTCGTTTTGCTCCGTATATACGGTAAGGTCGGAAATCTGTATGAGGCATTGGAGAGTTTCTTCGTATTTTTTACCGTCAATTTTTCCCGTAAAGGTCATTTCTGCAATATATATTCCCTTTTCGAGGGCGGGAAGAATAATGCTGCGGCTATTGGAATAATACTTGCCATATGTGGTGTCATCTCCCTTGAATTCGCTCTGGGCTACCTTTTTCAGACCTTTAAGCGAAAATGTGGAGGGCGTTGAGCTAAGAAAATATTCTTCTTTTTGCTTTTCCATGTCGATTATGGTCTTTGCTGCCTCATCTACCGAGGAAAAAGCGTATACGCTCACCTTTATCTTGTTGTCGGTGGCTGCCTTGCGACCCGAATAGAGTCTGTATTCCAAGGGTACGCCGTGTTTGGCCTCTTCCTTTGAGAATGTGAGCATAGAGGAAACCAGAGATATTGCTGATCTTTCGTATTCCACCTCTGTTTGGGTAAGGAATTTAAACTCACGGCCTTCGGAAAGGGTCTTACCGTTTACCGAAGAAATACCTTTCTTTACCGTAAAAGTGTATATCTGCCCCTTTTCAAGATCCTTTTCGGGGATAAAGGCCAATGTTTTTCCGTTGGGATATAATTCAAAATGACCTTTTACTCCGTTTTTGTTGGAAATATATTTGCTGAAATCCGTGTCTGGGGCAATAGCCTCGGAAAAGCTTATTTCTATTCCCGTGTTTACGGGAACGTCGGAGCTTTTGTCAGCGGGAAATACGCTCTTTATTATCAGATCGCTTTCAGTTTGGAAAACAAAGCTTCCCGTGGGATTTTCGGTGTCGCCTACGGTGAATCTGTATAAGGTGCCTTCCTCTAATTCTTTTGCGGGAGTTATATCGAAGGACTTTTCGCCCGTTTTGGTTACGGCAAAATCCATTTTGGGTGTAACCGTAAGAGATGAAATAAGCTCTTCTTCGCTCATATCATCTTCTGTAATCACCTTGAATACCGAAAGGGTGGATATGATGCCGTTTTGTGCGCCCTCTGCCTGTAGGGTGATTCCGCCGGAGGTCTGCACTACGGGGTCAATAACCACAGGAGTGCCGCCGTTTCCCCAGGTATATGCAGGGGTGTGGGCACCGCATGCGGCAAACAAAGGCAGTATCATAGTCAAACAAAGTGTAAGGGATATGACTCGCAAAATCTTGTTTTTCATGGCCGTATTTCCTTTCTTGTTGGGTCTTTCACTCCGTTAGACAAAAAGAGGAAGGAAAAAGTTCCCTCCTCTTTTTAATAATTTATTTTGATTTTATGCGCAGTGTCTTAAGATATTCCTTTTTGTCATCGGTTATTCTGTAGCTTTCTACACTTTTTTGTATTGCTTTGTTATGTACCCATAAAGGAAGAGTTCCTTCTTCAAGGTAGGTGATGGCCGCTGCATACTGTTTTGCAAGGGCGGTGGCAAAATACCACGCACACATCATGTTAACGTAATATTCGTCAGACCTTACAGTGGCAACCTCAGCCAAAAATTGGGTGGAAAAGTCCTTGTCAAGGAAGTATCTCATTAGGGTGAGGATTCCGTATCTTACCGTATAGGTATGGTGCGAGTGGAGCCATTCCAAGGCTTTATTTTTGAGCTTGTCTTTGTCCTTTGCTATTGCTTTGGGACTCATCTGGTCGCAGGGTGCCCAGTTGTCTACGTAGGAAAGAAACTTTTCAAGTTCTTCCATACACCTTTCGGGGTCGGTTATTCTTTCAATAAGAAAGGCGTGAAGGTTGTTTTCTTCAAAGTATTCGTGGGGCAGAGCTTTTAAGAAGTTTTCTCCCTCTTCCGTTCCCGAAAGCTCTTTTGCCAAAGTTTTAAGGTCGGGAGTTCTGACTCCTATTACCTTTTCAAAGGGAAGAGTAGGCAGGAGCTTTGCGTTAAAAATCCTGTACTTTTCATCCTTTAGGGAAAAGAGCTTCTCTTGTATGTTCTCAGTCTTATTCATACAGTATTACGGTTGTACTCGAACTTTCAATATATATTTCCACTGCCCAGCCATGTTTATCGGTATAAAATACGTCCCATATTTGGTATGCGTCAATGATTTGGCCGGATTCGGATGTGTACCAAAATAATATAAAACCGCTTTCTTTATCTGTTTTATAATCAAAGGTATATTTTATGTTGGGTTCTTTATCGTTTGGCAGGGCAACGCTGAGAGTTTCTCTGGCCTTGGTTTCATCTTTGTAATGCAAATAAAAGTATTGGTTTGCATTCACCCACTTATGTCCAAAGACGATATAGAGCTTGTATTCTTCTGCAAAATCGTCAACCAGGTTTTCAAGATTCCAGCTATCTTCGTTTTTATCGAAAGCTATAATCTCCGAAATGTAGCGGCGTAGCGTTGCTCCGTTGTTGTAGGATGCCGATTCTGCAATATCAAAGCACTTATCTACAATGAAATCGTATTCTGAGCGTATGTCCTCTAAATTATCGTCTTCTCTGCTTTCAAGCTCGGCAATAAGCTTGCCCATATCTCCAACTTTGTCCTTTGAGAAATCGGCCATTATGGCTTCGGCTTCACGGTATATTTTATCCGTATCCATATTTCTGTAGGGGTTGCTGATGTTGTAGATGATAAGTATGACGGCGCCGGCAACCAAAGCTATTACGGAGAGTATCAAAAGAATGCTGGGCTTCTCCTTAACTTCAGGGCTTGCATCTTCAAAGGAAGCCGTTCTTACCGTTTCGTAAGACTCTGTGGTATGTATTGGCTCGTTACAGTAGGGGCAGACTTGTATTCCTTCAAGGAGCTTACATCCGCATTGGGTGCAGTATACGTATCCTGCGTCTCTCTTATCTGAGGCAGGTACCTTGTTTGCCAGTCTTTTTCGGGTGAGCTTTATACCTTTTATGAGATTAAGCACGGCAGTTGTCGTAAAAATTATAAAAAAAGGCAGTAAAACTATTGATGTGTCAAGCCGAAACCCGCCGTTATTTATTAGTTTGAATAAGTATATCAGTTCTGCAAAAAAACACCATATTGCGGTGGTGTAATAGCCCGTTTCTGTTTTCGGCCCTTTGGAATTTCTCCGTCCGCCTATGTTGAATCTTATTCTCATTTTACTCCTCGCTTATAAGTGTGGCTCAAAGGCGTATATGGTATCGTCTTCGTAGCAGTACATTTCCATATGCCAGTCGTTGTCGACGTAGTCGATGCTGATGACCTCGTACTGTTTTACCTTTTCGCCCGTTTTAGGGTCGGTGTATCCGAGAATCAACCCTGAACCTGTCAGTTCGTAGTAATAAGTGCTTTGCTCCATCTCCATCATCTTCCCGGGCAGCGAGGTTATTATGGAATCATACTCGTCGTCGGGATAAAAAAACCATAAGAAATAATCGTCCTTACCGACCCAATGTAGGTCGAATACGAGTAGGTCAGTATGCCTTTTTGCAAGGTAATCCGTTATTTCCCAATCGTTATTTTTCTCTTCGATTTCTTGGAATCTCAAAAAGACAGCTCTTGCTAGCCACGCGTTGTCAGGCGTTAGTCCCTCGTTGGCGATAACGGTAATATTTGCGGCTATTTCTTCGTACTCTTTGCGTATCTTTTTTACATCCCTATAATCGTCTGGCAGTTTTTCAAGCAGATCTTCTACCTCGTAAAGCCCTTTGTTACCTATATGCATTGCCTCTTTAAGGTCTGCGTACGTGTTTTTTATTTCTGCTTGGGGTATATAAATTATGCAAAAAACGGTTATTGCCATTATAAGAGGGAGGAGTATCGCTATGGATATTGCCGCTTTTTCGACCTTTGACATTCCTTTTTTATCTTTTATTTTTTCATATATTCCATCCGTGGAGGGAATGTCTTCCGTCCTTAGCTTATGACCGCAAGAGGTGCAGAAAAAGCTTTCCTTTGCGACCTTTTCGCCGCATTGGGTACAAAAATTATATCCCATATCATTCATCATTCGAGCCCTCCCACATTTTCTTTTATTATATCACAATTTCTTGTGTAAAGTCAATACTTTTACACTTGACTTTAGAGGCAAAGCCGTGTATAATCTATATATACATTATGTTTAGGAGAAATACTTATGGTAAGAGTAACTCTCGGTACTACAGAGATAGTTTCCCAGAAAAACGCATTCGGCGCCCTGCCTATTCAGAGGGTAAGCGACGAGTATGCAGTAATGCTTCTTAAAAAAGCTTACGATGCGGGAATGACCTTTTTTGATACTGCCAGATTCTACACTGACAGCGAGCATAAGGTAGGTCTTGCTTTTTCTCATATGAGAGACAAGGTACATATTGCCACAAAGACTATGGCCACCACGGTTGAGGGCTTTTGGGCAGACCTTGAAAAGAGCCTTTCGGAGCTTAACACTGATTATGTCGATATATATCAGTTCCATAACCCCTCATTCTGCCCCAAGCCCGGAGACGGGACAGGTCTTTATGAGGCAATGCTTGAAGCAAAGGCCCAGGGTAAGGTTCGCCATATAGGTATTACCAATCACAGACTTGGCGTTGCTGAAGAGGCCGTAAGGTCAGGACTTTACGAAACTTTGCAGTTTCCCTTCTGCTACCTTGCAACCGAGAAAGAAATGGCTCTTGTGGAGCTTTGCAAGGAGCTTAACGTGGGCTTTATTGCCATGAAGGGGCTTTCTGGCGGCCTTATCACCCGTTCAAATGCCGCCTACGCCTGGATGGGAGAGTTTGATAACGTATTGCCTATATGGGGTGTGCAGAAGGAGAGCGAGCTTGACGAGTTTATCTCCTACATAGACAACCCTCCCTCCATGACCGAGGATATCAGAACCATTATCGAGAATGACCGCGAGGAGCTTTTGGGCGGATTTTGTCGCGGTTGCGGCTACTGCATGCCCTGCCCTGTGGGTATAGAAATAAA
>JAZRLW010000123.1:0-2752 GCA_045647025.1 Eubacteriales bacterium | reverse complement strand
AAGATAGCCGCTATGCCCTTGAGGTTAAGCAGGCTGAGGCAATTCTTGCCGCCGCAGAACTTGAGGCGTCTATGGCAGAGCAGGAAGATACTCTCGATATGATTTCTGCCGAGATATCCGCCCTTGTCGAGGACCAGGATGCTTATTATGATCAGTTGGAATATTATAAAGATCTTGATGCTGAACTTGAAGCTCAAATAGCTGAGTTAAAGAATAAGCAGATTGCTTATACCGGAGGTATCTTTATTTGGCCCGTTCCTAGCGTGAATAAGATATCTTCCTCTTACGGTTGGAGAACATTGCGCGGTAAAAAGGATTTCCACAGAGCTATTGATATCCCTGCCGCAGTCGGTACTGAGGTTGTTGCTTCAAATGCCGGTACTGTAATTATGGCCAGATGGGTTGACACTGGTGGCGGTCTTAAGATCATGATAGACCATGGTGGTGGAATAAATACTGTATATAATCACAACTCTAAGCTTCTTGTTAAAGAGGGTGACGTGGTTAAGCAGGGACAGGTTATCGCTCTTGTTGGTGCTACCGGAAATGTTACCGGACCCCATCTTGACTTCAGCATTATAAAAAATAAAGAATACCTCGACCCCGCAAAATATGTTAATTACAAGAACGATCCTTCAAAAATGGACTCTCTTTTCTAAACCAGAAAGGTAATTTATGAAAAAAGGCGTTAGATTCGGAACAGTATTTTTCCTTGTGGTTGCAACGGCCTTTGTTACTGCCATAGGAACGTACTACTATATTAATAATAAGGTAAATGACCTGAGTAAAAACCAGCAGATGTATCAGAAACTTGATACCGTAAATCAGGTTATTACGAGGAACTATATCAATACTATCGACCCCGTTGACGGGTATGAAAATATCGTTGATGGTATAATCGGTGGCTATATAGAGGGACTTGGCGATCCTTATTCTTATTACCTTGATGAGAAAAATTATCGTACCTCTGCAGTTATTGATGGCTCTCATATAGATATCGGCATCAGATATTCTTACGACTACGGTACGGGTGGTATTAAGGTTGATTTTTGTAAAAACGGTTCTCCTGCTGACCTTGCCGGGGTACTTAATAACGATATTATAATTGCCATTAATAACGTTTACGTAACCGAAGAGGGATATAATAAGTCTGTTCAGCGTCTTTACGGAGAGGAAGGCTCTACGGTAGAACTTTCTCTTGTAAGAGAAGGGGAGGCCAATATCCTCAATGTTGAGGTAACAAGGACTTCTTTTGTTCCCCAGACTATTGAATACAGACTCGTAGGTAACGGCATAGGATATATTAAGATAAACGAATTTGACAGAACTACCCTCACCGATTTCTCCGTTGCGTATGAGGATTTGGTGGCAAAGGGGGCGAAGTCTCTTATCTTTGACGTTAGATTTACTTTCGCAGGCGACCTTCAGTATGCTGTAGACGTGCTTGATAAAATATTGCCTGCAAGTATTATTTTGGCAGTAAGAGATAAGAGTTCGGGCGAACCTACTTATGAATTTTCCGATGACAAGCATATTTCAATTCCCATGATCGTTATACAGAATAATTCAACGGCTGGGGTAGCTGAAGTTTTTGCCGCTTCATTGCGGGATAACGGATATGCTCGAATAGTTGGTGAGCAGTCAAAGGGTATCGGTGTTGGTCAAAGAGATATTCCTCTGTCTGACGGTACTGCAATAAGACTCTCAACATACGAGTACATCACTCCCTCGGGTGAAAGATTCAACGGCGTAGGCATAGAGCCCAATTATATATCATATCTTGATTCCGACAAGGCCGCCAGATTTGAGGAACTGACCGACGAAGAAGACGATCAGCTTCAGGTTGCCATTGAAAGAATAAACGAAATGATGGGTATGTGAGCCCTTATATTTAAGGAGGTAACGACTCTTGTCGAGCCTAAAGAATAAAAAAGTTATATGTGTTGTGTTAGTTCTTGTAACCGTTACAGCTCTTTGTTTTGTTGGTTGCAAATTCGGAGAGCAGGTATCCAAATATCAGGAATTAATTGATAAACTTTCAGCAATTGATTCTCTTATCGAAAAGAATGCCATAATGCCATTTGATTCGGATATCGCTTTTGATAATGCAATATCGGGATATATGGCAGCCCTCGATGATGTGTATAGTATATACTTTACACCGGATGATTATGATTCATTCTTAGATAGTAACCAGGGCAATTTTACGGGGATAGGCATTCAGGTATATTCCACTGAACAGGTTCTGACAAGAGGCATAATTGTTATGCGTCCTCTTGGGAATTCTCCAGCTGAAGCCGCAGGAATTAAGGCCAACGACCTTATTGTCGGTGTAGACGGGGAGAGTATTATAGGCAAAGACTATAATGATGCCGTAGACAGTATCTTAGGTGAACCCGGAACTACGGTTACTCTTACTGTTCATAGGGGAAACGAGGAACTTCAGTTTACCGTTGAAAGAAAAACTTTCGTTCAGCGTGAGGTTGATTACCGAGTAATAAACGGAAATATCGGATACATTCAGATTCACAATTTTAACGTTAATGCATACCTTGAGTTTTCTCAGGCATTGACTGACCTTATAAAGTATAACGTTGAAGGATTTATTTTTGACGTCAGAAATAATCCGGGTGGGGAACTTAATACTGTAATTAATATGGTAGACCTTCTCGTTGATAAAGATGAGCTTGTAGTTCTTCAGTACAAGAATGACGAGCAGATTTATTATTCGACGGACGGAAAGTATGTGGAT
>JAZRLW010000122.1:0-1746 GCA_045647025.1 Eubacteriales bacterium | reverse complement strand
ACCTTTTCTGACGGAAAACTTAACACCGGTATAAACGACCCTCGCAGCAGAAAAGTGCTGGAAACCTACGTTAAATTTGGGGCAGACCCCGATATTTTATATAAAGCCAAGCCCCATATCGGCACCGACGTTCTCCGTAAGGTTGCCGTCAATATCCGTGAATATATCCTCTCTAAAGGAGGTAAAATGCTCTTTGATACCCGCCTTGACGATATAATAGCCGAGGAAGGACAGATAAAGGGTATCCTTTGCGGTAATGACAGATACGACGTAAACGAGTTGGTTCTTGCAACCGGTAACGGTGCATTTGACGTTTATTCAATGATGCTCCGCCATGGAGTAAAGACCGAGCCCAAGCCCGTTTCCGTGGGCATAAGACAGGAACATCTCCAGGCCGACGTTAATAGGGCAAAGTACGGCAAATATGCCGATAGCGGTCTTCTTGAAGCGGCAAATTACTCATTTTCTTCCCATCTTGACAATGGAATGGGGCTGTATACCTTCTGTATGTGTCCCGGCGGTTACGTTGTAAACTCCTCCTCTGCAGAGGACGGCGTGGTTACCAACGGTATGAGCTACCGTGACAGAGACGGCGTAAACGCAAATTCTGCTCTCTTGGTATCCTTTACTCCCAAGGACGAAAGAGAGGCGATGGCCGTTTGCAGAGGCATAGAATCCGCCGCCCATAAGGTAGGGCAGGGGAGAACTCCCATATCCACTTATAAAATGCTCCTTGAAGGCTTTGATACTTCGGATAAAAAGCTCGGAAAGGTTCTTCCTACCGTCCGCCCCGAAGGTGTGTTCGGTGACTTTTCCCAAGTCTTTCCCAAAGAGATATATTCTGCGTTGCAGATTGCCGCAAAAAGATTTTCCGACGGATTTTTCGGGGATAAGGGGTTTGAGCCTCCCGTATTTACCGCTCCCGAGACCCGCACCTCGGCTCCAATGAGAATAGTCCGTGATGAGAATTATTCTTCTCCCTCTCTTAAAGGGCTCTATCCCTGCGGGGAAGGGGCAGGATATGCCGGCGGTATCGTATCCTCTGCTGTTGACGGAATAAGAATAGCGGAAAAGATAATAAATTCCAAATAAAGAAAGGCGTAGCCTATGAAGGTTTGCGGCGAAGTAATAAAAATTAAAAACGGTTTAGCTTATGTCCGAACCGCCCGTCCTTCCTCTTGCGAGGGCTGTGCGAACGCAGGCCTTTGCTCCAAAGAAAGCATTGAGCTTACCGCCATTAATGAGGTGGGTGCCGATGTAGGGGATAGGGTGGAGGTAGAGGCGGACGATAGCCGCTCCGCTATCTGGATAATTGCCTATATTTTCCTTATTCCCATAGCAATACTTTTTATAGGAACCTTCCTCTTTTCACTTTTTCCATGGCTTAGTTTGATTTGTGTTCCTCTTTTGTGTATTTATTTTGTCGGATTAAGAAGAATGAACGCTTCCTGGAAACCCACGAATAGAATAGTTGCGATTAAGGAAAAATATAATTCACAAGTTTAAATAAAAGACACAAAATAAAAGCCCAAAATGTGAAATTT
This sequence comes from Eubacteriales bacterium, assembly GCA_045647025.1. Classification (GTDB taxonomy): domain Bacteria; phylum Bacillota; class Clostridia; order Oscillospirales; family UBA644; genus JAZQLP01. Next base: position 202 of record JAZRLW010000122.1, on the reverse strand, counting down.
TAAAATTTTTCGGTAAACCTCTTGACAAATTAGAAAAAATAGTGTATTATAATCCTAATGTGTATCTGGCTGTTTTTGCAGACATTTGCATAAATCCATATTTATTTTAATGAGGTATCCCATGTACGAAGACAAGACTATTGTTTGCAAAGATTGCGGAAAAGAATTTGTTTTCTCTGCTAGCGAGCAGGAATTCTACGCT
>JAZRLW010000121.1:0-2335 GCA_045647025.1 Eubacteriales bacterium | reverse complement strand
TGGCTTGCAGGAGAGGAGGTTATCTTGCCGGCGATACCGCCAAGACCTTCTTTAATAAGCTGACGGAGAGACCAACCTGCGCAGTAACCGGTAAGCATGGAAAGGTCATGAATGTGCATATCGGCACTTCTGTGGGCGTTGGCGATTTCTTCGTCATATACTTCGGAAAGCCAGTAGTTTGCTGTTATGGCGCCGGAGTTGTGAAGGATAAGACCGCCTACGGAATAGGTAACGGTGGAGTTTTCCTTAACTCTCCAGTCGGTATTGTAAACGTATCTGTCTACCAGATCCTTATAGTCAAGGATGGTGGACTTCATGTTGCGGATCTTTTCGCGGTTCTTACGGTAAAGAATGTAGGCTTTTGCAATGTCTGCGTAACCTGCCTGGATGAGGACGGATTCAACGCTGTCCTGAATGTCTTCAACCTTTACAAGACCGTTTTCTATTTTGGCAGAATAATCAGCCGTAACCTTAAGTGCCAACAAATCTATAATGTCAGCGGTATAGGGCTTGTTCTGTGCTTCAAATGCGCTGGTAATGGCCTTGCTGATTTTGGAGATGTTAAATTCGGTTATCTTACCGTCTCTTTTAACTACCTGGTACATATCTCGCTCCTTTTTGCGGATCTCCATCCGCCGGTCTTTATTTTGTAAAGTGTCTTTTACAACGAAGACACCACGCCCTTTGAGGGCTACTTGCTTGTGTCAAATTATAACACAAGAGCCCCACTTTGTCAATAGGGCTCTTACACAATATATTGGAATTTTTTATGTTTTTTTAGTGAAACATGCACAAGATGTAGTGGTTAGTCTATACCCCTTAATTCAGCCTGAATGCCGTTTTTTCGCACAGTTGCAAGGAAATTGAAGAGTTCGTCGCGGGAGGGAGCAGAGAGTCCGTTCCCCAAGATATTGCCCGAATCGGTAAAGGATTGAATGAAGTATTTTTTGCAACCCTTTATCATCTCCGATATCTTTTCAAAGTCCTCTTCAGAATGAAGTTCTTTTACCACGGTGGTTCTGAATTCGTAGTCTATGTTTGCGTTCATAATGGCATCGATACTTTCGTATATAGGATCCATACTCATGCCTTCAAGACCTGCCGTGAGAGGGTACTTTTCGGGGGAATTTTTTATGTCCATAGCAACGTAGTCTACAAGTCCGGCATCAAGAATAGTCTTAAGTCTTTTACTGAGATATCCGTTTGTATCAAGCTTTATGAGCTTGCCCGTAGCCTTGATTTTTTCAAGGAATAGGGGGAGATCTTTTTCCAGCAAAGGTTCACCGCCCGTTATGCAGACTGCTTCCAGAGTGTTCTTTCTTTTTTCAAGATAATCCAGAATTTCTTGCTCTGTAAAGGGCTCGTTTTCATCAGGCTCTGTTACCAATGATGCGTTATGGCAAAAGGGGCATCTGAAGTTGCATCCGCCTGTGAAAATCGTACATGCCATGAGTCCCGGATAGTCCAGTAGAGTAAGCTTTTGAAAGCCTTGTATGTTCATGATTTTCCTCTTTAAATGATGTTTTTTTTATGGCTTAGTCAATGTAAACAATCTTGTCTGTGCCGACAGTTTCTTTCTCGATATATATTAGCACAAGTTCATCCCGCTGTCAATACCAAAATCGCACAAGGTTGGAGTAGCTCAAAACATTTTTTTTGCAAAATTGTCTTAAAGTCTTTTTTATCTCTCCCAAAGACCTAAAAAATTCAGAAATCCAACCATTTTTTTTGACGATTTGGTATTTACTTTTTGCTGGAATTATGATATAATGGATTGAAGTATATTTATATAGGAACAGAGCATGCGTTTTTATCTGATTTGCCTCCCTTGTCGGAGGTGTTCCGTACGGCTTTTGTTTCAAAATACAAGGAGATTAAAATGAGAAGATTTTTTACCTCGGAATCCGTTACTGAAGGCCATCCCGATAAGATTTGTGACAGAATATCCGATTCAATACTTGACGAAATGCTCAAACAGGATCCTAACGCCAGAGTTGCCTGTGAAACTGTAGTTACCACCGGTATGGTAATGATCGTTGGCGAAATAACCCTTAAAGACGGTTACGTTGATATTCCCAAGACTGTAAGACAGGTAATCAAGGAGATAGGCTACGACAGAGCCAAGTACGGTTTTGACTGTGATACCTGTTCTGTTCTTACCTCTATTGACGAGCAGTCTCCCGACATCGCTATGGGTGTTGACAGAGACGGCGCGGGTGACCAGGGTATGATGTTCGGTTATGCTTGTGATGAAACCGATACCCTTATGCCCATGCCCATATACTATGCTCACAAGCTGGCTCTTCGTCTTACCGAGGTTAGAAAGAAGGAAATC
>JAZRLW010000120.1:0-3208 GCA_045647025.1 Eubacteriales bacterium | reverse complement strand
CGCCAAGGTCGAAGATCATAATCTTCTGATCTGTTTCCTTATCCATACCGTAAGCGAGAGCTGCGGCTGTGGGCTCATTGATGATACGCTTAACGTCAAGACCTGCGATCTTACCTGCGTCCTTCGTAGCCTGACGCTGAGCGTCGGAGAAGTACGCGGGAACGGTGATAACAGCCTCTGTAACTGTTGTTCCGAGGTAAGCCTCTGCGTCAGCCTTCAGCTTCTGAAGGATCATTGCGGAGATCTCCTGAGGAGTGTAGTTCTTGCCGTCGATATCTACCTTATATGCGGTACCCATCTCTCTCTTGATGGATGCGATAGTTCTGTCGGGGTTGGTGATTGCCTGTCTTTTAGCAACCTGACCTACCATTCTTTCGCCTGTCTTGGAGAAGGCCACAACTGAAGAGGTGGTTCTTGCTCCCTCTGCGTTGGCGATAACGACGGGTTCGCCGCCTTCCATAACGGAAACGCAGGAGTTGGTGGTACCTAAATCTATACCGATTATCTTTGACATTTAATTTGCCTCCAATTTATTATATGTTAAGGTTTAGTTCGCTACTTTTACAAGGGCGTGACGGATAACTCTGGACTCGGTCTTATAGCCCTTCTGGAATACGTCGGTGATGGTTTCGGGCTCTACCCCTTCCTCATCGGAATTCATAACAGCCTCGTGGAAATTGGGGTCGAACTTGTCGCCCTTTTCACCGTACTGGGTAACGCCGAGATTCTCAAGTGCCTTGAGCATCTGGGAAAGGACCATTTCAACGCCAGTTTTAAGGGAGGAATCCTCTGCAAAGGCAACTGCTCTTTCGAGATTGTCTATGGCGGGGAGGAATTCTAAACAGGCATCACCTACGGCCTTGGAATAAAGACCTTCCTTTTCGGTCTTGGTACGTTTTTTAAAGTTTTCAAAGTCTGCATAAAGGTGGAAAAACTTATTTCTTTCTGCCTCAAGCTCCTTTTCAAAGGGGTTACCTGCGGGTTCAGCGGGAGTTTCCTCTACGGTGGGCTCTGCCTCTGCAGTTACCTCAACCTCTGCCTCGACCTGCTCGGTCTTCTTTTTCTTTTCTTTACTCACTGTATATTTTCTCCTACAATATTATAACATTTTTAGAGATTTTCAAGCATCCGCCAAAGAGAGGACAGGGTGTGATTGCATCCCGCTATAAGACGGGAATAGTCCATTCTGGTGGGCCCCATAATTCCGAAAACGGTGGGGATACGGTAGGTGCTTGATATGGCAATCATACTTGCCTTGGGGCTGTCGAATATCTTATTCTCGGCGCCTATCTTAATGGATATGCCGTTGGTGAAGATATCCCCTGACAGAGCCTCCACTATCTTTTCGCGATGGTCAAGCATCTTGATAAAATCACGGGCGGCCTCAACGTTTGCAAACTCGGGGTAAGAAAGAAGGTTTGCCGCACCGCTGATATGAAGGTCAAAGCGCTTAAGCTCCTCGATAAAGCTTTTTACCTCGGGCAGAAGGAAAAGGCACTGGGGACAGTAGGCGCGAAGCTCCTTTTCAAGAAGCATGAGCCTTACAGAACCTACGTGACTTACCGAAAAGCCCGAAAGGGTCTTGTTAAGTATTCTTGTAAAGACGTTAAGAGTATCGGAAGAAAGAGGGCTCTTTATGCGGACGAAGCGAGATTTTACAGCGCCCGTTGTTGCCTCTGCCATGATAACCAGAGCTCTGCGCCCTGCTGCGGCAACATCAAAGAGGAAGCATCCGTCGTCACACATAGCCGAAAGACCGAACACCGCGCAACCCGAAAACTCCGCGATGGAGGAAACGGTGCTTTGAATAGCCTCGTCAAGATTGGCGCAAGCGCCAAAGTCGGGCGAAAGGATATTCAGCTCCTCCCCCGTCAGGTTATATGCGGGAAGAGAGGTGGTGACGTAGTAACGGAAACCCTCATTTGAGGGTACGCGGCCCGAAGATGTGTGGGTCTTGGCAAGATAGCCAAGCTTTTCAAGGTCGTTCATCTCGTTCCTTACCGTAGCGGATGAAACGTTGAGATTCTCCCTTGCCAAAAGAGCCTTTGAGCCCACGGGCTCGCCCGTAACAATATATGTGTTTACAACGGCTCGCAGTATTTTCTGTTTTCGTTGATCAAGTTCCAAAAAGATGACACCTCGTTTCAACTAAACTAAAACGCCCTTTTTAGCACTCAGCACATTGGAGTGCTAAAAACTGTATATAAGATACCACATTCTGCCTCTTTTGTCAACAGGTGGAAGAGATATTTTATAAATAGTTCACTTTTGTGCCGTAGATTGCCCGCCAGAAAAGAGTCACCTTTAGAGGGATGCTGACATAAAATGGAAGTAAAAAGATTAAAAACCGAGGAGGAGACGGTATGAAGATAAGAGTAATCAAGGCGCCGAAATTTTTAAGAGGGATACTTAAATTATTTCTGAAGGGATAACAAAAAAGCACATACAGCCAATATCGCCGACGCGGGGCATTCCGCCCCGCCTTTTCTGAAAAGAAAAGCGCCGAAAGCGGAAAGCTTTCGGCGGGCGGCGTATATGTTAAGTTAAATTTTCGCACGTCTGATTATAGAAAAATCGGGCACGTAGCGGTCGTAGGGTACGGTAAGCTTCATTTCGGGGTGAGGAGCGGAGAATACCAGATTACCTTCACCGTCACGCATCTCTGTTACAGTAAACTCAACGGGGTCTCTTCCCGGCTGCATAAGCTCTACGGTGTCGCCTACAGAGAACTTATTTCTCTGGACGAGGTGTATACGCTTATTTACGCTGTCGTAACCCGTAACAAGGGCGGAAACCTCATACTCGCGGATATATCCGCCGGTTTCGTAGTTCTGACCCTTTTCAAGGGGATTTCCGTAATAAAAGCCTGTGCCGTATGCTCTGTGGCTTACCTTTCCAACCTCCGAAAGGTAGGTGGGGAGGTTTTTAGCAAAGAGGTCAAGGTCCTCAAAGCAGTCGTCAATAGCTCTGCGATATGCGGAGGTGACGGCGGCAACGTAATACTCGGTCTTGACTCGCCCCTCTATTTTAAGGCTTGAAATACCCGCGTTTATCATATCTGGAACGTGCTCTATCATACAGAGGTCCTTGGAGTTAAAGAAATAGGTGCCGTTTTCGTCTTCGTCCACGGGGAAATACTGCCCGGGACGGGTCTCTTCAACAACGGAATATTTCCATCTGCAGGGCTGGGTGCAGGCGCCGCGGTTGG
>JAZRLW010000119.1:0-6861 GCA_045647025.1 Eubacteriales bacterium | reverse complement strand
CGCTTGGCCTCCGACTTGCAGAGCTTAATGACCTTATCTTGACCGCTCCTGACAAAGACAAACTCCACGCATTTTTGGTAAAAACAGAAATGCTTTCCTTTATGAAGAAGTTCAACGCCCTTTTTGAGGGAGATGAAGAGCCCGAAGTTGAGCAAGTTATCCCCTGCGTGGAATTCACTCCCGAAGCAATTAAGGAGACAGAGGAAATATATCTCCTTTATTCGGCAGAGAACCCCGAATCATATATACTTCTCGGAGATAAAATTGGTGCAATTCCTTCAGAAAAGATAACCGAACTTGACCTTAGGGACAAAAAGGTTATTACCCATAACGCAAAGCCCCTGATGAGAAGATTCTTTGAGGCAGGCAAAGATATTAACGTAGTCTATGATACTATGCTTGCCGGATATATTCTGGAAGCATCTCAGAGCAATTACTCCCTTGAAAGACTTTGCGGCACCTACCTTGAAAAACAGCTCTCCTCCCCCAAGAGTCAGCTTCTATCGTTAAAGGCACTTAAAGAGACCACCTCTAAAAAAATGGAGGATAATAAACAGGCAAAGCTTTATTACGATATAGAGCTCCCCCTCTGCAGAGTGCTTGCAGAAATGGAAACGGCAGGCTTTGGCGTAGACAAAAAGTTCCTGCAAGAGTTTGCAGCCAAGGCAGAAAAAGACCTTGCAACCTTAACAGAAGAAATTTTCACCTTCGCAGGCCATGAGTTCAACATAAACTCCCCCAAGCAGCTTAGTGCAGTTCTCTTTGAGGAAATGGGACTCCCCCACGGCAAAAAGACCCAATCGGGATATTCAACAGATAACGACGAGCTTGAAAAGCTGAAAAATCTCCATCCCATGGTGGCCAAGATAATAGAATACAGAAAACTTGCAAAGCTTAAGAGCACCTACGCCGACGGAATGATAGATAAAATCTCTGCCGACGGAAGAATACATTCTATATTCACCCAGACCGTTACACAAACGGGAAGAATAAGCAGTACAGAGCCCAATCTTCAGAACATCCCCATAAGAACGGAACTGGGAAGACTCTTAAGACATGCATTCGTTCCCAAAGAAGGTCACTTGCTGGTAGATGCAGACTATTCCCAGATTGAACTCCGAATCCTCGCCCATATAGCCTCCGACGTTACTATGTGCGAAGCATTTGAGAACGGGACCGATATCCATACCCTCACAGCATCTCAGGTGTTTGGGCTCCCCGTTGAAATGGTAACCTCCCAGATGAGAAGCCGTGCAAAGGCAGTAAACTTTGGCATCGTTTACGGCATAGGCGAGTTTTCTCTTGCAAAGGACTTGGGAATAACCCGCAAAGAAGCAAAGGAATACATTGACGGCTATTTGAGAACCTATAGCGGCGTTGCCGCCTACATGGAAGCTACCGTAGAAGCCGCAAAACATTGCGGCTACGTAGAAACCCTCTTCGGCAGAAGAAGATACGTTCCCGAAATAAACTCCAAGAATAAAGTAACCGAAGCATTCGGCAAAAGAGTCAGCATGAATACCCCCATTCAGGGTACAGCCGCCGACATTATCAAGATAGCAATGGTAAGAGTGAGCGACAGACTTAAAAAAGAAGGCTTGAAGTCAAGGCTTATTCTTCAGGTACACGACGAACTTATTATCGAAGCCCCCGAAGACGAAGTAAGCCAAGTCAAAGAAATATTGAAAACAGAAATGGAATCCGCCGCCAACCTGTCCGTTAGCCTGATAGCCGAAGTAGGCATAGGCAAAGATTGGTTTGACGCCCACTAAAGGAGATAAACAAATGAGAAAACAGCTTAACATCCTTTTTATCTGCACGGGGAATACCTGCCGTAGTCCCATGGCAAAGGTTATAGCCGACAAGATGATTGCAGACAGAGGTCTTAATATCCGCACCGACAGCGCGGGACTTACCGCCTTTGACGGGGATTTCCCCGCAATGAACGCCGTAAAGGTTATGGAAAGACGTGGCATTGATATGGATTCCCATAGAGCAAAGCCCCTCACCCCCTCCATGTGCAAGTGGGCAAACTACATCTTCGTTATGACCCAGAGACACCTTGACGGCCTTCTCACCGTTTACCCCCAGTACACAAAGAAAGCATCCACCCTCTCTGTAGAAGACATAGAAGATCCCTACGGTCAGAATATGGCGGCTTACGAGAAGGCGGCAGACGAACTTGAGGCCGCAATTGAAAAACGCCTTATAGAAATCGAGAACGAACATGAACAACAGCAAAACTGATTTTATAATATCGGAAGCAGAACCCGCCCACCATTCCGCCATAGCAGAATGCCAAAGGGAGAACTTTTCAATCCCTCTATCCGAAGCAGATCTGTCATCTTTTCACACTGATCCTCTTTTTAGGGTGAGAGTGATAAAGATAGACAATGCAGTAGCAGGACATACAGTGTTTTCCGTAATCGGAGATACAGTAGAACTCATTTCGGTTGCTGTAAAAGAGGATTTTAGACGAAAAGGACTGGGAGAGGCCCTGATAAAAGACCTTTTGACAATAGCAAAAGAAGAAAATTGCACTTCCGTTCTGTTGGAGGTCAGGGAATCAAACAGTAAAGCAATAGCCCTTTACACAAAGCTCGGATTTGCAAAAATAGCACACAGAAAGGATTTCTACCAGAAGCCCAGAGAAGACGGCATTACAATGCAGGCAACCTGGTAAACAGCCAAAAATATGAACATACTCGGTATAGAAAGTTCCTGCGACGAGACCGCAGTCGCGGTAGTCAAGGATGGCAGAGAGATACTGTCAAGCTACATAGCTTCACAGATAGACACCCACGCACTCTACGGCGGCGTAGTTCCCGAAATAGCCGCTCGCGCCCACTGTGAGGCCATTACCAACCTTGCAAACAAGGCAATCGCTGACGTAGGACTTGAAAATATAGATGCAATAGCAGTTACTTATGCTCCAGGGCTTATAGGTGCCCTTCTTGTAGGTGTATCCTTTGCAAAAAGCCTTGCTTTGGCCACGGGTAAGCCCCTTATCCCCGTACATCACTTAAGAGGCCACGTAGCATCCGACTACCTTACCCACAAAGACCTTAAGCCGCCATTCACTTCCCTTATAGCATCGGGCGGACACAGCCACATCGTATACGTAAAGGACTATACCGATTACTCTATTATGGGCACCACCAAGGACGATGCGGCAGGCGAATGTTTTGATAAGGCTGCAAGAGTTCTGGGACTGGGCTATCCCGGAGGCGTAAAAATAGAAGCTCTTGCCCAAAACGGCAACAAAGACGCCATAAGATTCCCCAGAGTAAACTTCCCTGACGAGCCCTACTGCTTCTCCTTCAGTGGAATAAAGACAGCCATAATAAACTACGTTCACAACAAAGAGCAGCTTGGCGAAGAATATTCAAAGGAAGATGTAGCCGCATCCTTTACCGAAGCTGTGGTTGACGTACTTGCAGGTAAGGCCGTAGAAGCAGCAAAACACCACACTCCCAAAAAGCTTGCGGTGGCCGGCGGCGTTTCTGCCAACGGCTATTTAAGAGAACGACTCATTACTCTCTGCGAGAAAAACAACGTTGAGCTCTATCTCCCCGACAAGGCGCTTTGCGGCGACAATGCGGCAATGATAGCCGCCCAGGGATATTACGAATACCTTGCCGGTAACGTTGCCGACGAGTACCTGAACGCCATGCCCACGGCTGATATTTGCAAGGGATAACGACACAAAACATATAGCCGAGGAAGAAATCTCCTCGGCTATTTTTATTTTAAGAAGATTGACACACTCTCCTCTTTATGGTATACTGCTATTGATAAAAATTTTAACGAGGACGGGCTAATGAAGCTTTTAGTTGTAGACGGCAGCAATCTTCTTTTTCAGATGTTTTACGGTATGCCTTCAAGGATAGTGAACAGCCAAGGCAAGGCAATCCAGGGAACGCTGGGATTCGTAGGTGCTCTGCTTAAAATAATAAAACTCACCTCCCCCACCCACGTGGTAGCGGTATTTGACGGTGAACACCAAAATCCCAGAAAAGATATAGATTCAGAATATAAGGCAAACCGTCCCGACTTCAGCCAAACGCCCGAAGAAGAAACACCATTTTCCCAACTTGAAGACATCTATAAGGCTCTTGATTTTTTGGGAATACCCCACAAAGAAACGGAGGACTGCGAATCAGACGACTGGATAGCGGCCTACGCTTTAAAATACGGAGATAAAAACGAGGTCATTATAGCGTCTTTCGACAGCGACTTTTTTCAGCTTATAACCCCTTCGGTATCGGTGCTTAGATACAGAGGTGAAAACACAAAAATTTGGACTCCTGCCGACGTGGAAGAAAAATTCGGAGTATCCCCCGACAAATACGCAGACTTGAAATCCCTTACGGGTGACACATCCGACAACATAAAAGGAGCCCCCAAGGTAGGCCCTAAGACTGCCGCCGCTCTCATACGGGAATTTAGCTCTCTGGAAAAAGTAATATCCTCGGCAGAGGCTATCAAAAAGCCCTCGGTAAGAGAATCTGTTATGAGCTCAAAAGATAGGCTTGAGATAAACTATCGTCTTATAAAATTAGGCTCAAAAACGCATCTCCCCTTTGAAATTTCTGTCCTTAAATACACCCCCTCAAACCACACAACAACCTCGGTCTTAAAAGCGATAGGAGTGATGTAAAAATACTGTTTTATCTGGGTAATACAATAGCGGATTAAACAGTGGCTTTTTTGTGACAACTCTGAAAATATATTGTATTATTTGACAAAATATGCTATAATAAATTTGCTTATATATTATATAGTAAATTAGGAGCCGTATATATGATTTGTGACCTGCAAAAGGCAAATATGTGGAAGAGAATATCCGCATATCTATTCGACGTCATTCTTTTAGGCATAGTAGTCGTAGGTTTAATATTTGCCCTTTCCGCAGCTCTCGGATACGACGGATACAGTCAAAGACTGGAAGCCGCCTATGACGAGTACGAATCTGTATACGGTGTTAATTTTTCCATAACAAGCGAAGAATACTCAGCTCTATCCGAAACGGAGATGAAAGTGTATGACGATGCTATCGCAGCCATGCAAAAGGACGAGGATGTAAGTTACGTTTATACAATGGTCATAAACCTGACTCTCATTATGATAACCTTCGGCATCCTTGGCGGATATCTCATACTTGAGTTTATAGTTCCCCTTCTTTTCAAAAACGGTCAGACCCTGGGTAAAAAGATCTTTGGCATAGGAGTAATGAGAACCGACGGAGTCAAGGTCACCCCCATATTCATGTTTATGAGAACGATCCTCGGTAAATATACAATAGAAACGATGATACCCGTCCTTATCATTATAATGATTTACTTCAACCTTATCGGTTATCTTGGGCTTATACTCATAAGCGGACTTCTGCTCCTGCAGATAGCACTTATGGTAACGTCCAAAACAAATTCTCCCATACACGATAGACTGGCAAGCACCGTAACGGTAGATATGCAGAGCCAGATGATATTCGAAACCCCCGAAGAGCTCACCGCTTATAAAAACAAGCTCCAGGCAGAAAAAGCTGAAAAAGCGACCTATTAAATTTAGGCACAACGTGTGTAAAACATTTTATATAAACCAAGGAAGGAAGATTCTATGAAAGTTGTTTTGCAGAATTTAACAAAGATCTTCCCCTCTCGTAACAAGAAGGTCAATGAAGAGGTAGTTGCGGTAAGCGACTTCACCTATACCATTCCCGACGGTAAGCTTATCGGCTTGCTCGGTCCTTCGGGATGTGGTAAAAGTACCACCCTCTACATGATCAGTGGTTTGCAGAAACCCACGAGTGGGCAGATTTTCTTCGGAGATGACGACGTTACCGAGTTGTCTGCTGAAAACAGAGGCGTAGGTCTGGTATTCCAGAACTATGCGCTTTACCCCCACATGACGGTAAAGCAGAACATCATGTTCCCCTTGCAGAACCTCAAAGGCAAGGACAAGATGTCCAAAACCGAAATGCTCGAAAGAGCCCTCGAAGCGGCAAAGCTTGTACAGATCGACGAGCTTATGGAACGCAAGCCCAGCGAACTCTCCGGTGGTCAGCAGCAGCGTGTTGCTATTGCCAGAGCTCTGGTTAAGCGCCCCCGCGTTCTTCTGCTTGACGAACCTCTCTCCAACCTGGATGCCCGTTTGAGACTCCAGACAAGAGAAGAGATCAGACGTATCCAGAAGGAAACCAACATCACCACTATCTTCGTAACCCACGACCAGGAAGAAGCCATGAGCATCTCCGACATGATAGTAGTTATGAAGCTTGGCGTTGTACAGCAGATAGGCAAGCCTCAGGACGTTTACGACGATCCCGTAAACCTCTTTGTTGCTAAATTCCTCGGTACTCCTCCCATTAACGTATTCGAGGGTGAAGTGAAGGACGGCAAGCTCTACATCGGCGAAGACGAGGTTCTTTCCGTAGGTAATGTTGCAGATCAGAAGGTTACCGTAGGCATCCGTCCCGAAGGTTTCGTTCTTGATCCCAACGGTCCTTTCAAGTGTAATCTTAACAGCGTTGAAGTAATGGGACGTGACGTAAGTATCGTATCCACCAACGCAGCATCCCTTAATCCCGTTATCCGTTCCATAGTAAATGCGGACAACAAGATAGAAGCATCCGCAACCGTTAACTACGCACTTAAACCCCATAAGGTCTTCCTCTTCAGCAAGGAAGATGAAAAGAGAATATACTTTGAGGTGAAGTAATATGGTTGAAAGCAAACATCCATGGAAAGCCTGGATCTACCTGGCACCTGCGATCATATTGCTTCTGATCTTCACCGGCTGGCCCATAGTAAATACTGTAAGAATGGCCCTTCTTGAAGGGTACAGCAGTATGGGAGCCGT
>JAZRLW010000118.1:0-13145 GCA_045647025.1 Eubacteriales bacterium | reverse complement strand
AGAGAACTGCACTACAGACGGTCTATCTTATATCTTTTTGATACAACCTCGGCCATAGCCTCTGCCTGGCGGTGTCCTTTTTCGGTAAGATTAAAGTCAGCCTTGCCCTCAAAAACATCAAGAAGGTCGGCTTCAGATTCTCCGTGACGGATAACAATAAGTTTCATATAATCAGTACTCCTATTTTAAACTACTACAAGTATATCATATTTCATACCCTATTGCAAGTAGAATAAGGTTTTTTTACTAAAAAAAGCCCCTCTTTTCTTAAAAATTCATAACCTTTTCATTGACAATGGCTGATTTATGTAGTATAATGTGGTGTAAAGTTAGTAAATTATAACATTCGCCGTCTCTTGGCGGTGATATGGAGGACAATATTATGATTTCAGCAGCAGAACAGTACAAGATAATCTGCAAAGGCGTTCTCTCTTTGGTTAATGAAGAAGAACTCAAAGCAAAGCTTGAAAAATCCGTAAAAGAGGACAAGCCTCTTATCATAAAACTGGGTCTTGACCCCTCTGCTCCCGACATTCACATCGGTCACGCAGTAGTTATCAGAAAGATAAAGCAGATGCAGGATCTCGGCCACAAGGTTGTGATCGTTATTGGTGACTTTACCGGTAAGATCGGTGACCCTACCGGCAAGGCAAAGGGCAGAGTTGCTCTTTCCGACGAGCAGGTTAAGGCAAACGCTGCAACCTACTGCGAGCAGATATTTAAGATTCTTGATAGAGAAAAGACCACCGTTCGCTTTAACAGCGAATGGCTCGCAAAGATGACATTTGAAGACGTTATCAGACTTGCGTCCACTACCACCGTTGCAAGAATGCTTGAAAGAGACGACTTCCAGAACAGATACAATAAGCAGGTGCCTATCGGTATCCACGAATTCTTCTATCCTCTCATGCAGGCATACGACTCCGTAGAGCTGAAGGCTGATATCGAACTTGGCGGTACTGACCAGACCTTCAACATTCTCATGGGCAGAAACCTCCAGAAGCACGTTGGTCAGGAGCAGCAGATAGCCCTCTTTATGCCTATTCTTGAGGGTCTTGACGGCGTTGAAAAGATGAGTAAGAGCCTTGGAAACTACATCGGTGTAAACGAACCCGCCGAAGTAATGTTCAAGAAGGTAATGGAAGTTCCCGACCACCTCATCATCAGATACTACGAGCTTGCAACCGACGAGCATCCCGATACGGTAGATGCAATTAAGGCTAAGCTCGAAGCAGGCGAAAACCCCAGAAACGTTAAGTATGAGCTTGCAAAGACCATCACCTCCCTCTACCACACCGAGGAAGAAACTGCTCAGGCAATGGCATTCTACGATGCTGCATTCAGCAAGAAAGCTATTCCCGACAACATTCCCGAAGTAGAGCTTGGCGACTCCAAGACCGTATTCGACGTAGCAGACAAGATCATCGCTATGGGTATAATCAAGAGCAAGGGCGATTACAGACGTCTTATCACCCAGGGCGGCGCTCAGCTTGACGGTGAAAAGCTTACAGCTAACGACCTGTCCAAGGAACTTTCCGTTGGCAGCGTTCTCAAGCTCGGCAAAAAGAACTTTGTTAAGTTCATCTAACAAAATCAGAAAAATTACGGCAAGCCGCATAAACGGCTTGCCGTTTTTTATATCTTTATGATAAAACCAGAACAACACCCAAAATAATTGCCAAATAATATCAATATCAAAGTGTTTTAGCGAGGGTTTTTCATGTGTAAGAGCTCTGGAGAATAGGCAGGATTTTAAATTTTTTCTTGCAAATCTTTCTTTGGTATTGCATAGGAGAAGGTTTTATGATATTATATTATCAAATATATAGCATATAAGGAGAAATGGCCGTGGATAAGAAGATTTTCAAAAGCATACTTATGCTTGTTACGGTAGGAATACTGCTGGTAGCGATAATTCTCAAGCTTGACAGTATTCTTGGGATTTTAAAGGTCATATTCTCTCTCCTCGCTCCCCTTATCTGGGGTATTGGTATAGCATTCGTGGTATACCCTATGTTCGACTTTTTTAGCCGTAACATAAAAAAGCTTTTGGAATTTATTCAAAAGAAAGCTTCGGAATCAAAAGACAAAAATGGTACACGTAAGCCCATCTATTCAAAGAGGAAATCCCTTATTTCGCCCGAAATGGCGGAGAAACTGGAAAAGATAAACCTTTTCAGAAAAGAGCAAAAGGAGTTAAAGAAGAAAAACAGAAAATCCATGTCGGGCACCGAAATAGCGGCAAGGGTATTTGGTGCGGTGATCGCATATCTTATACTGATAGCCATAGTTGCCCTCACAATTCTTCTGCTCGTTCCTCAGCTGGGAGAATCCATAACCCTCTTTGCGGCAAACCTCAATTCCTATATTGGAAATCTCCAGGGTATCCTTGATAAAGCCTCCGAAAACTTGGGCATTAGCGCAAGCATTAACACACCCCTTGAAAGTGCCCTCAATACCCTTCTTACAAATCTTTCAAAAATAGTTTCGGAGTTGGTTCCCAAGCTTTTGGATCTCACCAAGACTTTAGCCCTTATGGTTTCAAACATCATAATCGGTCTTATAATGTCAATCTATATGGTACTTGACAAGGATGCCATCGTGAAAAAGACCTCCCAGATATTCAAGGCATTGGTTCCCGAGAAAACCTACCGTACTCTTGCAAAGGTCACAAATCTCACCTCTCGGATATTCAGCGGATATATATCCAGTCGTTTCCTCGACTCCCTTATTATCGGTATCATTTGTTATATATGTATGGTGATAATCGGTTTTGACTATCCCCTTCTTATAAGCGTCGTTGTGGGAATCACAAACGTTATTCCCGTATTCGGCCCCTTTATGGGAGCTATACCTTCGGCCTTTATACTTTTCATGATAGACCCTATGGAAGCCGTATGGTTCTCCATATTCATACTTATTCTTCAACAAATAGACGGTAACGTGATAGGCCCCAAGATAACGGGAGATTCCATAGGCTTGCCGGTAATATGGACCATGGTAGCTATCCTTGTAGGCGGCGGTCTTTTCGGCCTCCCCGGTATGCTTTTCGGTGTACCCGCCGTTGCAGTCGTATACACACTTGTTACAGATGAAATGAACAATAGGATTAAGAAAAATGAAGAGACGCAGAAAACAGAGTAAAGCATGGAACGTAGTCCCTCTAGCGGCGGTGACTGTATTTGTTCTTGCTCTTATTATAAAAATATGGTTCCCTGACGCCCTCAAGCCCACCACAATCCCGCCCGTTGACAATCAGGGAGATATTGTAACCCAACTTCCCTCTGACCAAACGCAGGATGAACCCGATACACCTGATATTCCCGACACTCCTGACAGTCCGGATGATCCAGATATACCCGACGTTCCCGATGAGCCTGATGTTCCAGATGAGCCTGATACACCCGACGTTCAGGATGACCCCAAAGCTCCCGGCGAGGATTATGCTCATGTGTGGAGTCTGATTCTCGTAAACCCCACCCATAGCTTACCCGAAGGCTACGAGGTGGAGCTTGAAACGGTGCAGAGTAAGTACAAAATGGATTACCGTGCCGCAGAAAAGGCAAGGGAAATGATAGCTAATGCAAAAGCAGAGGGGGTTGACCTCCTTGTTTGTTCCGCTTACCGTTCACATGAAAAGCAAACCACTAATTTTAATACAAAACTCCAATCATACCTAGATAAAGGTTGGGATTATGACGAGGCTTATGCTAAAACAGCCACCATCATTGCCGTTCCCGGTACCAGCGAACATGAGTCGGGTCTGGCAATTGATATCGTAACCCCCTCATACCAGGTTCTTGATGCGGGCTATAAAAACACCGCGGCGGCCAAATGGCTTTTGGAAAATGCCGCTGATTACGGCTTTATCCTCAGATTCCCCGAAGACAAGCAGGATATAACCAAAATAATCTTTGAACCCTGGCATTACAGATACGTGGGTGTGGAATATTCCCACCTCATAATGGATTCGGGTCTCTGCCTTGAGGAATGGCTGGGTCAAATAGAATAGCAAACTGTCGCATTATGTCATATACTGTTATTGGCAGAGATAAATCTATCTGCCGAAAGGAGTGACAAAGATGCTTTTTGGTTGCAATAACAACTGGACCTGGTGGATCATCATTATCGCCATAGTGATCATCCTCTTCCTCAACAACGACAACGGCTGTGGCTGCGGCTGTGATAACGGCTGCAACAACACTCGCACCGGTTGCTGCTAACACTTGATTGCAGGGAGCCTCCCAAATGGGAGGCTCCTTGTTTTACATAATATGTAATACTTGACTCATCTGACGAAATATGATATAATTACCAATATAGAATTGGAAAGGGGAAGAAATAATAACTATGAGCCGTCCCCTTTTCTTTTCGGGGTTATCACTGTTTTTGGCAATTCTTTTCTGTGAAATAACAGATTCATATTTCCCCGCCGCAGTATATGCGGTGGCGGGAATAGCCATATTGATAAGTCTTGCTTTAGCCATTGTTTTTCTGGCTCTTTTTATTAAAAAGAGAAAAGACGCATTTATAACCTTAATACTTGTATCACTCTTCTTTGTTATCGGATGTCTGTTACACCAGGCAACCGATATTAAAATGACAGCCGTAAAAGATTCATATACAGGCAGAACAATCACGACCACATTTACCATAGAAGAAGAGCCATACATAAGCGGTTATCACAGAAAATGCATAGCAAAATCATACGATTTCCCATATAAAGTTTTTATTTATTTACCCGAAGGATATTCGGCTAAAACGGGAGATATTATAGAGGGAAGCTTTGAGATCGAACCTCTGCCCGACGGCAATCGATATTACGTCGACGGCATAATAATGGAAGCAACTACCGTCGAAATATTCTCACACGGTTCCCCTAAAATACGCCCGCTTCAGTATTACAGCGAAAGGATAACCGCCTATGCCGAGGGCGTCCTCGGACAGCTCTTCGGAGGCTACTCACCCTTTGTTGAAAGCATACTCCTCGGAAACTCCGGTAGATTGTCCGATACAAGATGGTTAGACCTCAAAAACTCGGGGCTTCTCCATATCACTTGCGTATCGGGACTACATATAAGCATCTTTATAAGCGCGGTGACGCTCCTGTTTTCAAAGCTAAAGCGACCAAAACTCTCCTTCGCACTCACCGCAGTTTGTGTATTCACCGTGCTTGTAGTATGTTCCTTCTCCCCTTCGTCGGTAAGAGCATCAATGACGGGACTTACAATGCTGGCCTATGATAAAAAGGCATCCCGTCCCGACGGGCTTAATCTTCTGGGGCTGCCCATGATAATCCTCCTGTGCAGTAATCCCTTTTACGCCATTGACGTATCGTTCCTGCTGTCATTTTCGGCAGTAACGGGCATACACTTATTCAACAAAAGAGTCCATTCTTCACTTATCACAAGAATAGCCGCAGAAACGGGCAAGCTCCCCTCAAAACCCGCAAAATGGTTAGTTCAAGCATTTTCCCTTTCTCTTGTATGTACGGTATCCACTATGCCCGTCAGTATAATATTCTTCGGCTCGGCGGTCACTGCCTCCCTTCTTTCGGGAGTTATATGCCTTTGGGCAGTAACACCAATATACGTATGTTCTCTTATCTGCCTACTGCTGGCACCACTCCCCTTCGCGGATTTTTTGGTACAGCCCATGGCATTTACAGTTAAAAAAGGAGTGAGCTATATAATGAGTATATCCGAAATACTCTCCGATTTGGAAACGTCGGTATTTGACATTTCCCAAATCTCCCTCTCAGACTTCTCGCTTAAAGGATTAGACACCAATTTCGCTATGTGGTTTGCTATTTTTATAGTAGCCGTATTTATAGTGCTTTTGTTCCGTCCCTTTAAAGATAAAAAAGCAAAAGTGGGAAAACCCGGCAAGGTCTGGATTCTTTTGCTTGTGGCAATCATTCTCGCAGGCGCATACTTTATACAGAACTCCCAGTCCGACGGAGTGGTTGACCCCGACTCTGTGACTGTAGGATTTGTGGACGTGGGGCAAGGCAGTTGCTCGGTGGTAATCAAGGATGACTTCACAGCCATAATTGACTGTGGCGGCACCACAGATCCCGGAGAAGAGGCCGTGCGATTTATTCAAAGGTACGGGGATGGAGAGATAGACGTTATGATAATCTCCCACCTTCATGCCGATCACGTTAACGGAATAACCGATATTCTTTCAAGCGCTACGGTTGAAAAGATATACGTTCCATACACAGCGGGCGACGAGATTTACGAGGACGAACTCTTCACCGCCGCTGCAACCTACGGAGTATACGTTGAGCAAGTAGAAGAAGATATGACAATCTCCGAAAACGGCATTGAGCTTCAACTTTACACCCAGCACCTCGATCCAGACAATGACCAAAACGATAACAGCATCGTTACAAAACTTATTTACAATAATTTCTCCACCCTATTCACGGGAGATATAGGCAAAAAAGCCGAAAAGGTCATAGCTGATATCTATCCCAACCTCACCGCCGAGGTACTGGCCGTACCCCACCACGGCTCGTCATCTTCTTCAACGGCAGCATTCCTTGCTACGGTACAGCCAAAGCTGTCTATAATATCCGTAGCAGAAAAGAATTCATACGGCCACCCTACACCTGCCGCTCTTGAAAGACTTGAGGTTTACGGAGACATTCTCTGTACAAAGGATTGCGGAAATATCCGAATAATCTCTGATGGCTACGATTACGAAATATTTACAGACAACGAAATAAACTAAAAGAAATCCGACCTGCAAAGGTCGGATTTCTTAATCTCTATTTTTATCTATACTTTCAGAAAATTCATAATACCCTTGGCCAAGCCTTATGGGTATTTCCTGCTTTTCGGGGTTAATAGGCTTGGTTGCAGCTACACAAACAACAGACGCAGCTCCCGCCTTCATAAGCGCGGCGGCACACTCGCTCATTGTGGCCCCGGTAGTGGTAACGTCGTCAGTTATAAGTATCCGCTTACCCTTTACGTCAGCATTTGGACGCACCCTATAAACGTCCTTTACGTTATCTCTTCTTTCGGCTCTGGACTTGCATTTGGTTTGGGATTTTATATTGCGCTGCTTATACAAAATATCTGTAGAGGTGTCCACGCCCGTCAGCGCCGATACCCTTTGGGCCAGATACTCGCCCTGGCAAAATCTCTTATTCTTTCTTCCCTTATAACAAGGAACGCCCAAAACAAGGTCAAAATCTTCGTATCCGTTAACCTCACAGGCATTTACCAAGGCCTTAGCAAGAAATATCCCCGCCTCTTTATTCTTGCGGTATTTCAGACTATGGATTACGGGACGAATCTCCTCCGTATACTCGAAGGCCACAAGCAGAGGGCAGTCTGCCGCAGAGCGCACTCTGTCGGTGGCAGATATAAGCTTATCCTCACACGTTTCGCAGAGAACCAAATGCCCCAAGCCCATAATATTCCCACAGTACAGGCACTTTTCGGCCATAAGATATATCCTTAAATACCTAAGGCCTTCCTTCAGTTTTACCCATCCGGACATTCTTATTTTTCCTTTATGGAGTAATTATTTGAGGGGTCTATCATACCCTTTTTCTTTGCGTAAAGATGTGCAGGCAGATATATCAGGTACGCACCTATACACACGGCGGGAATATACAGCAAGGTGCTTACGTACCAGCCTGCAGCCTCTGATATCTGCTTAAATACTGCAAGAGAGGAATTGCGAGGGCCGACGAAGAACATATTTATCCCTCCGTCCGACACCTCCCACAGAGAAAGGTTGATAATAAAGGCCACAACGCATAATACCACAAAGGTAATTGCCGCCGCCCAATATTCCTTGCTTGTCTTTGCAAATCTCCCAGAAGCTATCAGATAAAGTCCAAGGAATATAAGACTCATATGCCAAATAAAGGCGTGAAGAGTGAGCGTCCAATGATCAAGGGTGATTCCCGAAGGCTCAACAAAGGCCATAATTCCGCCTAACAGGTTAAAGGTCGTCATAAAACCGTATATACCCGTCTGCAATTTTCCCTTTTTAAGAAAAGGAATGATAAGGCATAAATACATAGGAACACTACACAGATGGAACGGGAATATACCAAAATTATACTCGTGGTCTTTTATATGATAGTAGTGGAAAAGCTGCTTGTACACCTCAAGTATAAGCAGGGTCAAACCCACGCAAAAGATCAATATCCTATGTCCGCGCTCACTCAAATTGCGGAGCATATAAGCAAGCAAAATGCTCACCGCAATCCCCACGAAAGTAAATATAAGATGAAAAGGACCATACGCCGGAGGGGGAGTCATCTCCCATGCGGTAAGTTCTATAAAACTTTCAATAGCTGAACTTATCTTATCCATATCTTCTCCTCTAATTTTGTCGACTTTTGTCCATTATAGCACAGTTATGAGTATTTTGCAAGACATATTTGAGAAATTAAGAAATAATAAAGAGTTCCGCGTGTTATACGCAGAACTCAAATAAAATATTATATATTTTCTGTCATGTTCCCATAAAACTCTGATAATATTGTTTTATGGTCTAAGCCGTACTTTTTCGCAATATCAGAAGCAAAGCTGTTCCCATAGCCTTGTCCGGCAATTATTTTATATGTACGCGCATGTGTTTCAAGAGAAAGAACTGCCGAGAGAAGAGTACAACGTGACTTTACGTCATTTCTTTTATTTATTTCATCTCCAACATTACAGAGGTCGTGAAGATGCGTTGTGAACAATCCCTTACATCCAATACAAGCATATGCTGTAAGTATTTCTTTTGCAATCTCCGTAGCCTCATAATTACTCGTACTCGATAGACTCTCATCAAATAAAAACAGACTTTTCGCTGTTATATTTTTGTTAATTAAAGATATTGCGGAACACTCTGTAGCAAATCTTCCTTTTTGGTAACTATCCGAAGTTTTAGAGGGAAAATGCGTAAAAACATTATCTACAGGACATACTGTTGCAGAACTTGCAGGCAGAAGAATTCCTAAATGCAAAAAGCTATAAACAGCGCCAATGGCTCTTGTGAATACAGATTTACCCCCTTGATTAGGTCCGGTAAGTATATATATCTGTCCGTGCTTATCAAATGTAATACTGTTTTTTACAACCTGCTCTCCGTTAATTGCCAAGTATGGATCATATAGATCCTGAATCTTCTCGTCTTGGGAAAACTGAGGAATACATAACGGATATCCCTTATCCTCTAACTTTAAAAGAAAATCAACGCACCCTATAATGAAGTTGAATTCGGGAATATGTGTGTATAACCAGGACGTTTCCATTTGCGTATATCGACGAATGGAATCTTTCCAGTTTGTCAGAGATTTTGAAAATACTGTATTCAATCCGTTATTTACAGCCATAGACAAAGCCGTGCGTTCCGATACGTTCAATCCCTTCGCAACCGACTCTAATGGAGCTATGCAAGTATATTCGTTTTTCTCAAACTGCGCCCGAAGAAGCTTGTCTATTATATTTCCGGACACATAAGACTCGTTGTTAATACCAACTATCCCGGCCTCGACCGGCTGTAATTGAGCATTTAAATTTACACCCACAGTTATACTTTTTATTTTATTTATATTGCAATCTAACTTTTTAGTTTCATTTAATAATCGAGTAAAATCTTCACTGTTACATATTGAATCTATTTTAGATGCAAAGGATTTAAGCGCTGAGGAACGAATATCAACGCCCTGCAACAGATGGTGAAAACCATTAATGATATCCGTATACATACTTATCTCTTTAACAGCATACAGATTTGTTTCTACCGATTCACCACCGACTCTATTGATCCCAAGTTGAGCAAAATCCTGAAGTAGCCCAACAAGTTCTCTGAAACGCGGCATCAAATTTCGTTGTCTAACCAAATCAAAAAACAGTTCATTACGAAGTTTTATGGTATCTTCATTAAGTGTCAGAAAATCAAATAATCTAAGCTTTTTGCTATTAAAATTAGTCAACGAATTTATATCTATCAGCGTATTTATTTTAAGGTCGTCCAAGAAATTATCCGAGGAAAATCCTTTACGGTCATCTTTTTTAGCCCAAATCAAAGAAGTTACATTTTCACTCATAGCTCTACCTCAAAAGCATGTTTATTAAGCTAAGCAATAATCCTCGAATCGTATCCCCGAGTAATATGGCTATAACGAATCCAACTATTAGAGGAATAAGAGCAATTACCGTGGAATAACGAAACGACCGCCAAGCACGCATAAAAAACAAAAAGAAACACAGCAAAATTGCAAGTAAAGGAATTGTAATAAAAAGCATAAGTCCCGAAGATACGGATACAAGCGCAAACTCACATATAGTTAGCACAAACCAATATATTAAAAGAATCTTCCTCGGCGGATTTATTAACATATTATTTTCGGCCAAATTTTTAAGATAAAGAATAATTTGCTTCATATAAACGATTTCCTTTAAAATCGCAAGTGATTATCAGTTTTTGCAATCTCATTATAAACTAAAATTCATCTATTGTCAACTCGTCAATATGCATAATGTTTTTATTGCAATATAGGGTTATATTTACAAAAAGTATATCATAAAAAGAACCGCTTGTGTTAATTTTTCCGCAGATGGTTAATATTTTGACGCGAAAGGTAGCTATTGGCACCTGAATGACAAGGTAAATAAAAAAGAGTTCCACTTATTTAAAAGCGGAACTTTTGAAATCATAATGTTCAATCATATGGATACAACCACAAATCAATTAAAAATCACTTACTTCCACCTGATTTGCACAACCCACCTTCACAAACCCACACGACAAAGCAAGCTTGTTTGATTCTGTATTACTAACAGAATCGGCAGAATAAAGAAATTTAAATTGATTATTTTCATGTAAAATACAACTCAGTAAACACTTTGCCAGACCTTGCTGTCGAAACTCAGGTATGGTATAAATCATATAAACATTTTTATATTGCAATTGCCCATAGTTTCGATCTGAAAGAGCAATAAAGCTGGCAGGTGTACCATCGACTCTCAAAACAAAAATATCCTGCGGGTTGCTGCTAAAATAATCTATAAATTGCTGAACATAATCATGTCTAAGCTGTTGATCTGAGCTGTCTAAAGATTCCAAATACTCAATATCGCAATCTTTTATATTTTCAACGATGTATTCTTCTTGTAATATACATTGAGGACAGACTTTCCCTACCTGTTCATATACGACCGCAGACTCCAATAACGTAACTTTGCTACTAGGATTAAGATTAACTATGTCCGTAGGAGAATAACAGTCGCTTACATAATTCACGACCACTTTTTTCTTGTCTATGTATTTCTCAAGCATAGAGAAATCCACAGGTTCTGGTGAAATCCAAGAAAATAAATCTACGGTTGGAAATAACGAATTCTTTATAACAGTAACATTAGAATCTTCATAAACTTTCGATATAAAAAACGGAGCTTTAGATATATCTTCTATAATTTCCCAGTTATCATTAAAACATTTAATTACACTTTCTTTATTCAAAATCAAACCTCGTGCTTTCTGATCGACATACCTTTTATGACTGACTATTCTAAGAGTTGCTTATGGACCTTTTATGCTCGTCGTTGAGTTTGACAAGCTTTTCCACAACCGCCATTTTTTCTATAATGGTCTTTACGATGTGGTCAAGCTCGCTGTCCTTACGGTAATCGGCTTCGGTAATAAAGTCAACTCGGTTTTCAGACAAAAGCTGATTTGCAACCTGTTTTTTACGCTGATGGAACACAGCAATAGATTGACCTTTGTTTTTCTTAACAAGCTGCATACAGGGAACGTCCGTCAATCCGTCGCCAATATATATCATATTTCTGAAAGGAATGGGTCTTTCGTTTTCGGGTAGATAAGCGTTTAATTTTTTGTCATCCCAAGTATCGAGAATTCCCTTGTTTATTCTGAAAAGGAACTGGGTTTTATTTGTATAGTTAACTGCTACCTTTGGCCAAACCGCATTCTTATCTTCATCATATAAGAATTCGCAGGCGTATACTTTTTTGAAGTACTTGTTTATGGAAGAGCCATCAATAATCTCCTTGATTCCCGAAGAGATTACGTAGTGTTCGATTGTTACGCCATTTTCCTCACCGTACCGGTTGATACGCTCAAACCACTCCTCTACACCGGGGTAGTATTCAATATCTTTTCCCGAATCAACCAAGGCGTCACGGGTGACAGGGACACCTTTTTCGTCAGCCATCTTTAACATATAGTACAAATATGCCAAAACAGGGTCCATATTTTCCTTCTGCTTTAATTCAGCAACTCCGGTCCAGAACTCTTTGGACGGCATCCCAAGATTGGGTATAAATCCGTAATCCTGCATATCTTTAGTTGATAACGTCTTATCAAAGTCGTACATAATAGCGATAATAGGTTTTGACATGTTTTTCACCTCTAAAGAGATTATACCACATTTAAATAGAAAAAGCAAGAACCAACAAATAAAAAAGAGCTCCACCCACTTAGGTGAAGTTCTGGTGGATCATCAGGGACTCGAACCCCAGCTTGCTTGCATGCTACCAACACGGTTATGAGCCGGTAACTCGCCCTATTAATCACTTCATAAAATTATACCTACCGTATAATCAACGGCTTTGCCGTTGTATATCATCAATTCCGCAAGGAATTCCATCTCATCAAAGCGGAACGCTTTGTATCTCATCATTGCGAAAACGTAATACAGCCTGCGGCCGATGATATACACGCTTCGCGTGGTGATATACGCCTTACGGCGATGATATACAATTGCTTTCGCAATGGATAAGAAAAAACCACTTCGGATGAAGTGGTTTTTTCTGGTGGATCATCAGGGACTCGAACCCCGGACCAACCGGTTATGAGCCGGTAGCTCTAACCATCTGAGCTAATGATCCAAATATTTAATTTCTCACTTAGAAAAAAAATTTGGTGACCCGTAGGAGAATCGAACTCCTGTTTGCGGCGTGAGAGGCCGCCGTCTTAGCCGCTTGACCAACGGGCCACGTAAATGGGTATAACCGATGACCGAAATTACTTTCGGCCATCGGTGCCGGCATCGACTTATCTTCCCGGGTCGTCTCCAACCAAGTATTGTCAGCACTAGTGAGCTTAACTGCCGTGTTCGGAATGGGAACGGGTGGATCCTCACCGTTATGGACACCGGCTTT
>JAZRLW010000117.1:0-29234 GCA_045647025.1 Eubacteriales bacterium | reverse complement strand
TTGCCCTTGACAAAAGAAGGATTGACGACACGGTAATGCCTCCGGATATCATTGAAAAAGAAAACTTTAACGCCACAATAGATGAACTTGCAGAAACAATTACAGACTGCCCCGATGACGTAGAAAAACGTTCTTATGCCGTATGCAAGTGGGCCTTTGACAAAATAAAAGAGGCCGACGGATTAGGGGTTTTTGCTCATCCCATGTGGCTTGCGGACATGTGGCATGTACCCGAGCCATTCACACGCTACATGTTTGAAAAGCATCCCTTTGATGCATACGAGGTAATAGGCGGTCAGCCAAGCTACGAAGAAAACGGCCTTCAGGTTGCAATATACTACGATGAATGGAAAAAAGGAAGAGTGCATCCCATTGTAGGCTCCACCGACAGCCACGGTTCAACTTCCAGAAACCCCCATCAGAACATTAGTTCCACCATCGTTTTTGCCAAGAGCAATACAAGAAAGGACATCATTTCCGCCGTAAAGGACATGTACTCCGTTGCCCTTGACACCTCTGCAGACAGGTACCGCATTATAGGCGACTACAGACTGCAAAAATACGTAAACTTCCTTATGGAACACTTCTACCCCATCCATGATCGCCTTGCAAAAATAAGCGGAGATATGATGTATCTCTATGCCATAGGTAAGGCAACGAAGGAAGAAGTGGAAATGGCTTCCGGAAAGCTTAAAGAATTCTTCGAACTCATGATGGAAAGATAAACACATGTACGACTCTCATACTCATACGGTAAATTCCCCCGACGGACGCCAAACAATAGATGACCTTTGTCTTACGGCAATAGAAATGGGAGTGAAGGGTGTTGCAGTTACAGAACACACCCACCTCTCTCCCGTATATCTCCATTATTTTCCCGACTTTAAACCCCTTACCTCAATAAATCAGGGGATAACTGATGTTTTATACGGGCAAGAAAAATACGGCGACAAACTTCTCCTGACCTGCGGTCTTGAGGTAGACGAGTATCTTGACGATCCAAAGGGTAACGACGAACTTCTTTCTCTTTACGACTTTGACGTATTGCTCGGCTCTATACACTACCTGAAAGACGGAAAATGGGCTCTGCAATATTCAAAGGTCATATATGACCATACAGTGTCCGACCAAGAGCTGAAAGATTACCTTAAAGCATATTTTGAAGCCATAGCTCTTATGGCTGAAAAGACAGACATTGACGTCTTGGCTCACCTCACCTGTCCCATGAGATACATAAACGGACGGCACGGCAGAGGACTGGATATTTCGGAATTCACTCCCTTAATTCGGGATATTCTAAAAACCATAATTTCAAGAAAAATAGCCTTGGAGATAAATACCACGGGGCTACTAAGAAGCGAACTGGGAGGTTGCTTGTGTCCTGACAACGACCTGATAGCTCTCTACAAGGACCTCGGAGGTAGCCTTATAACCTTGGGCAGCGATGCTCATCAGACAATAGGAATTGCTGAAGGATTCAATGAAGTAAAGGCAATATTAAAGCAACTCGGCTTCAACAAATACCATTTTTATAAAAACAGAAAGCCTATGGAAATACCCATAGACTAAAAGGAGATAAAACAATGAACACGATATTTAACGAAACTTCTCTTGATACTCTTTGCGCAGCATTGTCATATACCATAGGCATAGATGCTCCTGAAAAGGCCGCGCCTGCCGACCAACGTCTTAAGGAATATGTTGATACCGCGTTCGGAGGAGAAAAAGCTGACAGAATATTCATGTACAACCCAGATGCCATCGCACAGTGGGTATATGAAAAATATGCATTCCAGCTTCGTGAAGCAATTAACCGCACCGAGCTTATCCTTCCCTACTGCACAGTAATGCCCTCCGTAACTCCCGTTTGTTTCGGAACCATGTACACAGGTGCCCAGCCCGAGGTTCACGGCATTCAGAAATATACAAAACCCGTACTGACCATAGATACTATTTTTGATGCCCTCATCAGAGCAGGCAAGAAAGTTGCTATCGTTGCAATGAAAAAATGCAGTATCGCAGAAATATTCCTTGAAAGAAATCTTGACTATTTCATATACTCCACAGACGAAGAAATCAATGCCAAGGCCGCAGAGCTTATTATAAAGGACGAACATGACTTTATCGTAGTATATAACGGCAACTATGATGCCAGAATGCATAAGTCAGGCCCCGAAAGCATTGATGCGCTGGGAGAATTAAGACAGAACTCATCCAGCTTTGGCACCTTCAGCGTACTCATTGAAAGATTCTGGAAGAATCACAACACTTTGGTAGGCTTTGCGATGGACCACGGTTGCCATGAAATCGACGGCGAGTGCGGTTCACACGGCCTTGACATGCCCGAAGATTTGAATATAGTACACCTTTATAAGGGATATCCTAAGGTAAAATAAAATAAAGTCTTCAATTATAGAAGCTATTGATAAGTACCGTCAGCACATTATAGATATCGGCGAGACCATTCTGAAAAATCCGGAGCTTGGATATAAGGAATTTAAGACCGCCGCACTGGTGGAAAAAGAATTTGAAAGTCTTGGTATTTAATATATCTCAAACCTTGCGGTAACAGGTGTAAAGGCAACCCTTAAGATAGAGGAGGCACCCGTTAACGTCTGTATTATAAGCGAAATGGATGCGGTAAAGTGCTACGGACATCCCTTTGCAAATCCCGAAACGGGTGCGGCTCACGGAGAAGATTACCTTATTGCCGACAAAGAAGCCGCATATATCACCCCCGCAAAGCTTATGGCTTGCACAGTTTATGACCTGCTTAAAAACAATGCTGAAAAAGCCTTGAAGATCATCACAGATTTCAAACCTGTAGAATAAAAAAGAGAACGACTCCCCGCGGGGAGTCGTTCTTTCTTATCTATATTCTTTTTCTATTTTCCGGTAGATCCAAAGCCTCCAACGCCTCTCTCGGTATCGGTAAGGTCGGATTCTTCAAACTTTGCAGTATAATAGGGTGCTATAACAAGCTGAGCTATTCTGTCGCCCTGCTCTACAGTAACGGCTTGTTCTGAATGATTATGCAGAGCAACCATTATTTCACCTCTGTAATCACTGTCAATAACGCCTACCTTATTTGCAGGAGCAAGACCCTTTTTAGAGGCAAGGCCGCTTCTTGCATATATAAGCCCAACAAAACCGTCGGGAATGGCAAGTGCAATTCCCGTATGAACAAGAACGGTTTTTCCTGCTTCCACAGTTACGGGTCCCTCGCAAAGAGCATAAATATCCGCACCTGCCGCAAACTCCGTTCCGTAGGAAGGAAGAATCGCATCGGGAGAGAGCTTTTTATATTTTACCGTAATGTCAGGCATCTGTTTGTTCCTCGTATATAAAAATTTCTTCTATGGGAAGAGCAAAAAATCTCGATAATTTAAAAGCAAGGTCTATGGAAGGCTTATATCTTCCCGTTTCAAGAGAAGACACAGTCTGTCTTGTAACCTTAAGGGCGAAAGCCAGGTCTTCCTGAGTAACCCCTCTTTCCTTTCGGAGCTTAACGATGTTGTTTTTCATACAAGCCTCACTGTGCCTTGGTCTTCAAATAAGCACAAAGGATTCTGGTTCCGTTTTTAACAGCTTCCTGCAGGAAGGTGTAGAAATCCATATGCGCGCTTTCATCTCCGCCGTCAGAAATGGATCGAACCACACAGAAAGGAACACCTGCAACGTAGCATACCTGACCCACCGCAGCGCCTTCCATCTCGCAAGAGTCTGCCTCAAAGGTTTCTCTGATAAAGCTCTTTCTTTCGCTGTCGCTTACAAATACGTCACCTGAAGCTACCGTACCTTTAAGGCACTCAATACCAACGGAAGAAGCAGCATTGCAAACCCCGTCAACGATAGCGTTATCGCAGGGGAAATAAATCATATTCACGCCGGATACCATACCCTTGGGATCACCTAAAGCAGAGGTATCCATATCGTGCTGACAAACCCTATGAGCCACTACGGTGTCACCTATCTTTAAGGAAGGATTAAGGCCACCGGCAACACCTATATTAATTATCTCTGAAGGAGAATACTTCAAAATCATAGTCTGGGCACACATTGCAGCAAAAACCTTACCGACACCGCAAACGGAAATAACCGTTTCCGTGCCCTCAATGCGACCCGTAATAAATTCCATTCCTCCATGCTTTTCGGAACGGGCATTTTCCATTATTTCAACGAGAGCCTTTGCCTCGTCATTCATTGCACAAATAATGCCTATCATAAAAGTCCTCCATATTAAGTTAAATCAGTGTCTTTCTTTATTGGAGTATTACCCTGCGCTGCCAGTTCCTTGACAACGTTTATGCCAACAGGCAGAGCTATAACGAACGATAGAAGGTCTGCAATTGCCTGTGATACCTCTACGCCAGTAAGTTTAAATAAATAAGAAAGAAGCACAATGGTAGGTATAAAACACAAGCCTTGCCTTGCAACGGAAAGAGCCGTTGCCCAAAACGTCTTTCCTATTGCCTGGAGCAAGATATTGCACATCATTACCCATACAGACAAGGGGAATAGGATAGCCTGAAACCTCATTGATTCCGCTCCTATTCGGACAACCTCGGGCTCATCACGAAAGAGAGTCACAAACTCCGGAGCAAACACGAGCGCAATAATCGAAAAGACTGTAGCAACTCCGATACCAACCTGTACGCAGAAAAAGAAACCATCCCGAACTCTTTTATACAGTCCCGCTCCATAGTTAAATCCGCATACTGGCTGAAAGCCTTGGGCAAAACCGATAAGCATAGACTGAGCAAGCATAAAGACCTTTGTTACAACGGTCATTGCTGCTACACCCGGGTCTCCGCCGTGCACTCCCGCATAATAATTGAGGAGAATTGCAGCGATACTCACCGTCCCCTGTCTAAAAAACGAGGGCATACCAACCATAAATATCTTCTTATGTATCCCATGACGGAAGCTGAAATTCCTTATCCTTATGCGGATATTATTTCCTTTAAAGCAAGCTGCCAAAAGCACGGTGAAGCTTACAACCTGGCTTACGGCAGTGGCCCAAGCAGCACCCTCAAGTCCCATATCAAAGGTAAGGATAAAGAGAGGGTCAAGGAAGATGTTCAAAACACCGCCTATTGCTATGCCAACCATTGAATACATAGCGTTACCCTGATATCTGATGATATTGTTGAGGGTAAAGGTAGATATCATAAAGGGAGCCGCAAAGAGTATTATACGAATATAGTCCTTGGCTAAGGGAGCTATTGTCTCTGTTGCTCCCAACAGAAGCACTATGGAATCAAGAAAAAGAAGACATATAGCAGAAAAGATAACGCCTATGGCAAAGGCAGTAAAAAAGCCTGTTGCGGCAACCTTTTCAGCCATTTTTACTTCCTGTTTTCCTAAAAGTTGGGCAAGAGTATTTCCGGAGCCCATGCCTATAGTAAAGCCTATGGCCTGAATAAGTGCCATTATCGACATAGCGACGCCAACCGCACCTGTGGTGGTTGATGTACCTATCATTCCCACAAAATAAGTATCCGCCATATTATAAAGAGATGTTACCATCATGGAGATAACAGTAGGAACTGCAAGAGATAACACAAGTTTCCTTACGGGAGTCTGTGTCATTCTTATATATTTACTTTCCTGTGTTTGAGCGTTTTTCATTTATTATCCCCTGAGGAATTCTTTTCCATTCTGTCAAGGATGGTCTGGAGTTCTGACATAAAGGTGCTAACGTCCTTAAACTGTCTGTAAACAGAGGCAAATCTTACGTAAGCAATTTCGTCAATCTCCTTAAGCTTATCCATGGCGAGTTCACCTATTTTAGCGTAGGATACTTCTCTTTCCATATCGTTCTGAAGCTCGGCCTCTATATCGTTAACGGCCTTGTCAAGAACTTTTATAGACACGGGGCGCTTGTGGCAGGCCTTTAAAAAGCTGGCCATAAGCTTCTCCTTTGAAAAGGGCTGCCTGGTCTTATCCTTTTTAATTACCATTAAGGGCTGATGATCCACCTCCTCAAAGGTGGTAAATCTCTTTTCACAAGAAAGACATTCACGTCTTCGACGGATGCTGCCGTCGGTGGGGCGTGAGTCTATAACCTTTGATTCTGTGTAGCCGCAAAAAGGACACTTCATATTTCTTCCTCCGTTTATATCTTTAAGAGTAAAACAGTCTGTTAAGTCTTGTATATGAGTTCTCTATATCAGAGTACTCGGAGTAATTTTTTCTGTATACTTCGATAATATAATTACCGTTGTACCCTATTCCGTCCAGGGTATTTTTCAGTCCCTTAAGATCAAAGCTTCCGTAACAGGGTAAAAGACAATCGTTTTCCTCATTGAAATCGTTCACATGAACAAGTTTAATATTCTTTCCCATTACCCTTGCCATTTCAAAGGGGTCCTGCCCTGCTCTGTTTGCCTGCTTTATATCCAGAGTAAATGACACCTCGTCACCAAGAATATCCTTGAGGGCTTTAATATACTCAACACTTCCGGACAGACATCTGGAAACGTTTTCCTGACAAAGACATATACCCTCCTCTTTAGCCACCTGTGAAAGGGTATAAAGCCTTTCGGCATATTTTTCGGGCGCCATTCCCAATGTAAGGGTAGCACCGTGAAAAACAAAAAATCTTGCCCCTATACCTGCGGCACCCTCAAAATATCTGCGGTAAATGTCGATACCCTCATCTATTCTCCCGGCGTAATCAGAAAAGAAGAACCCGGTTTCTATAAAAGACGAGAAAGGATGAACCGAATCAATCTTAATTCCCGCATCTGAAGCAATCTTCGCTATTTCGTAGCAAAATGGAGGAGATATTTCGGAGGACGTATTAAAAAACATTTCGCAGACCTTCGCACTGCTCTTCACAAGGTGCTTAAAAGCATCTTTCGTTGGCATGGAATAATAACACGCGCTGGATATTCCGATCATTGCATCGTCCTCCTTTAAGCATTACACTTAAGTATAACATAAACACCATCTATTGTCAAGGATGCGGCCTTGAACTTTTCTCAAAACAAGCCGCTTGACAAACATTTTTCTATGTGTTATAATAAATTATTAAATTATTATCAGGCGTAATCGGCGGAAGATATTATGAGAAAGATTGAAGTACTCGATTCCACACTCCGAGAAGGAGGACAGAGGGAAAGCATTAACTTTTCCCGACTGGACAAACTTAAAATAATAAGACAGCTTGACTCTCTGGGAGTGGACTACATAGAGATAGCCTCCCCCATGTTCGGCCAGAACAATGGGGAGATATTTGAAGACCTAAAATCCTTATCCCTTAACGCCAAGATAGTTGCCTTTGGAAGAACATGCAAGCCCGAATCCTCCCCCGAGGATGACCCTGCAATAATAGACCTTTTGTCTGCAGATACCGAATACGTTTCCATATACGGAAAATGTTGGGACGAACAGGTAGAAAAGGTCCTCCGTACCACTTGGGAGGAGAACGTACGTATCGTTACCGAAACCATAGCCTATCTGGTATCAAAGGGGCGTAAGGTATTCTTTGATGCAGAGCATTTCTTTGACGGCTACGCCGCTTCCCCCGAAAAGGCTATGGAACTGCTTAAGGCCGCCGAAAAAGCGGGGGCAAGTCTACTCTGTCTTTGCGATACAAGAGGTGGACACTTCCCCGAAACAATAGCCGAATATACCGCAAAGGTCAAGGCAGAATGCTCCGCAAAAATCGCCATCCACGCCCACAACGACGGCGGTATGGCAGATGCGGCCAGTGCTTCGGCAGTATTTGCGGGAGCAGACCAGATACAAGGTACCATAAACGGCATAGGCGAAAGATGCGGCAACGCAAACCTAGCCACCTGTATTGCAAACCTTCAACTCAAAAAAGGATATACTCTTATCCCCGAAAGCAAGCTCCGCCTTCTCACAAAGGTTGCAAGAGCCGTAGCACAGACCTGCAATTTCTCAACAAGCGGTATGCCCTACGTATCCCGCACCGCCTTCTCTCATAAAGCAGGTACACATATAGACGCCGTTATCAAGGACCCCCGTTCGTTTGAACATATCGATCCCTCTGTCATAGGTAACAAGCGAAACATTCTCGTTTCCGGACTTAGCGGCAGAAGTGCAATAATGCCTCTATTGCAGGCATTTGCCCCCAATCTTGACAGACAGTCCCCCGAAACGGACAAGCTTCTTGAAGTAATAAAAACCCACGAAAGCCTGGGCTACCAGTACGAGTCTGCCCACGCATCCCTTGAGCTTCTTATCAGAAAAACCCTGGGAATCCATGAAAGCCACTTCAGAGTGGATAGATTCAAGCTCTTCACCGAACAGACTGACATGTCGGAAAGCAATGCTCCCATACTAGACACATCGGCATCAAAGACCCATCTTCCCATGGGATTATCCTCGGCATTCGTAAAAATCTCCGTTGACGGAAAGAGCGAAATGGCCGCAGCCGAAAGCGACGGTCCTGTTAATGCCCTTGATACTGCCATAAGAAAGGCTTTGTACGTATTCTATCCTCAGCTTAAGGAAGTAAGCCTGGTGGACTATAAGGTTAGAATAATCGACGGCTCCACAGCCTCCGGAGCAACCGTACGCGTTATGATAGATACATCAAACGGCACAGATACATTTACCACCATAGGCGTATCTGCCGACATTATAGAAGCCTCAAAACAGGCAATAATCGACTCTCTTGAATATGCCCTCTACAAGGCTGACAAGGAATATTAAGAGGTAAAACCATGAAATTTATAATCGCTTCAGACATTCACGGCTCTGCCTATTGGTGTCAAAAGTTACTTGACAGATATAATGAAGAAAAGGCAGACAGGCTCATCCTGTTAGGAGATATACTTTACCACGGCCCAAGAAACGACCTTCCCCAAGGTTATGCACCCAAAGAAGTCATCGCTATGCTCAACCCCTTAAAGGACAAGTTGCTTTGTGTCAGAGGCAACTGCGACACAGAAGTTGACCAGATGGTTCTTGACTTCCCTGTTCTGGCAGACTATGCAATAATACCCCTTGCCGACAGACTTATATACGCTACTCACGGTCACGTATATAACTCCTCAAAGCTTCCCCCCGTTTGTCAAAATGATATTCTTCTCCACGGTCACACCCACGTACCCGTGTGCCAGAAGAACCCCGACCACGTATATATTAATCCCGGCTCGGTATCCATACCTAAAGAAAACTCTCCTCATAGTTATATTCTCTTTGACGGAGAAGGCTTTTATTGGAAGGACATTCAGACAGGCGAGGTATATAAAGAAGCTCACGTAAGCAAAGACATATAAAAGAATCAGGCAAGCCATCGGCTTGCCTGTCGTTATAAATCGTCTATTCTTTTCCGTCCATTACGTCGAGCATGAGTTGCCCCACGTTGTCGTATATCTTTCTTGCTACGGCAACAACGTCAGGGTGGCTATCTATCATACCGTAGCCCTTAAACTCACTTATCATACAAGCATCGTCCGCGCCGTCACCTATGGTATATACGTCAGACTTTTCTCCGCCTACAATACGGAGCAGTTTATGTCCACCGATGGCCTTATCGTTACCCTTCTTAAAGAAAAACACACCCTTTCCTCCGCAGTAGGAAGCGTATATCTTGCTTCGGGGATCCCCGTTTATCTCATCGCAAAGGTTACGACATACGTGGGCATCGGTCATTCTTACGTGAAGGCTCACAGGATTAACGACCGTTTTTCTCATCTCTTCTGCAGACTGAAGCACCGTTTCCCTTTCTCTAGGCAGGTTATCGGGACAAAGAGCGTATTCATAAAGGCCATCAGCCACAGAGATATGTTCAACACCGATCTCCACTATCCTATCAAAAAGGTCCATCAGTTCATCCTTAGGGACGGTATTACAGGAGATAACGTTCCAGTCTTTATCAAAAATAATAGCGCTGTGATCACATATATAATAATCGCAATCAAGGTCTATGGCTACGGCCGTCTCATGCATACGGCAGGCGCAACGGGCAGTAGAGATAGCGATCACGTTACCTTCCTTTTTCCATTCGGCAACAGTATCTCTTAATTCCTGAGAATACTTATGCCCTCGGAAAAACGTGCCATCAAAATCACTCATCAATATCTTCATAGCCTACCTCCAGCAAGGATTTTACCTGATTATACTATAATAAAATGTCAAAAGTATGAAGGCCATACGGAAAGGATCCCATAATGAACAGATACTTTAAACCAGGACAAACCGTTCTTTTTCAAGGCGACAGCATAACCGACTGCGGCCGCCGCGACGGATTTGAGCCCTTCGGATTCGGATACGCAAGTAAGGTTAAAAATATCTATAACGAACTTTTTTCCGATGTTGAAGACAAAGAATACCCCCGCGAAAACTATGACGAGCCTTCGGGATATCCGCCCATTCCAGCAAGTAGCGGAGTAAACTTTGTTAACCGTGGTGTCAGCGGCGACAGAGCGTACCGTATTTTGGATAGATTCGAAGAAGACATTCTTGCCGTAAAACCCGATTTTATATCCATATTGGTGGGGGTTAACGAGGTTTACCATCATCTTCCCGAAAAGCCCAAGAGCTACTATCCCCCAGAAAAATACGAAGAAAAGTACGGTAAACTTCTTTCCCGCATACGTGACGAGTTGCCAAATACCGAAATAATGGTTATTGAGCCCTTCCTTATACCATCCGATAATCCTCTTTACGAGCAAAGAAAATCGGAGCTTCTCGTTCTTTCGGCCATAGCCCGTGACCTGGCAATGAAAAAAGCAGACCATTTTCTCCCAATGTGGGGCATATACAATAACGTGATAGCATCTAAAAAGGCTACCCCCGAAGAGCTTTCAAAGGACGGCGTTCATCCAACTCCTCTGGGGCATACTTATATTGCGGAAGCATATCTAAAATTACTTAACATAATATAAAGAAAGGGTTGCCGTAGAGGCAACCCTTTCTTTTTTATAAAACGTAAAACATAATCGAAAAGAAATGCAATATACTTCCCGCAAGGACAAAGAAGTGGAACACCGAATGCATATACTTGACCTTTTTTCCTATCCCGTAAATAACAGCGCCCAAGGTATAAGCTATGCCGCCCACAAGAAGCCACCAGGTTCCCGCACCAAGAGCGGCCTTAACCTGAGGAAAGCAAAATATAACGCACCAGCCCATTACCAGATAGAGGACCATACTTATGACCTTAAACTTCTTTAAATCGATGGCATTAAGCACTATTCCTATTATGGCACAACCCCACACTATACCGAACATAGTCCAGCCCAATGCTCCTTTAAGAGAAACAAGGGTGTATGGCGTGTAAGTTCCAGCAATAAGGAGATATATACTGCAATGGTCTATTATTCTGAAAACCTTTTTTGCAAGGTTTACCTTCAGGGCATGATAAAGGCAGGACATAGTATAAAGCACTACGAGAGTACCGCCGTATATAGAACAGCTCACTACCTGCATCGCACTTCCGTTAAAGGCGCCTCTTATTACACAAAGAACGAGAGCAGCAATACCTAGAAGAGCACCAACGCCGTGGGATATAGAAGAGATAAGCTCCTCTGAAAGACTGTATTTAGGGATAGTTATATTTCGATTACTCATATTCAATTTCTCCTTTTATCGGGGATAAATCGTAAGGCGATAAGGACTATTATAGGAAATACTGTTGCCAAAAGCATACCCGTGCGTAGTCCCGATGCGTCAAGGGTATCGGCAGATATAATGGCAGGAATCACATTTTCGGTTACGCCATCAGAAACAATGCCTATTAACCAGGGACCTACTATACATCCTATATCTCCCGATACGGCAAGCAGACCGTACATTCCCGTCCCTCCGTCAGGATAAAGCCTTTCGGCAAAAATAATAGCGGACGGCCACATAATAGTTATAGAAAAGCCGGTAACAGCACAGGCAATCAAGGCTAATACACCATTATCAGAAACAGCGGCAACTATATAACATACAAGGCACAGAACAGCCGTAGCAAAAACCGTAGGCTTCAGAGGTATCTTTGCACTGTATTTTGCATATATAAGTCTACCCACTCCCATAAGGAAGGCAAACAGACAGGGACCGGCTATATCGCCAACGGTTTTGGAAGCATTCAGACCTTTCTCTGCAAACATGGATGCCCATTGTGCCATAGCAAGCTCAGAGGCTCCGCTGGCAAATATAAGAATGGCGATAATTATAAACAATCGGGAAGTAAGCAGCTTTTTAAAAGAAGTTTTTCTCTGATCACTCGTTGACTCAACAATGGGTACGGTAGCAAAATTAAATATATTAAATAAAGGAATCAAGCCCCAAAGCAGGGGTAGTACAAACCAGTTCTCTCTCCCAATAACAAGAAGCAAAAGGGTGGATATAAGTATAACACCCATCTGCCCCCAGCAGTAAAAGGAATGGAGTATGGTTATAAGCCCAGCCTTATTCTCCACCGGGCAGTCTGCAGCTATAGGTGTTACCATAACCTCTATAATTCCGCCACCGATAGCATAGAGTATAGCCCCCGCAGCAAGTCCGTAAAACTCGAATCCCTTAAGTAAAAAGGGTGTTAATCCCAAAAGAAGGAGTCCCAAAGAACATGCAGTCTGGGAAAAGAGAACTATTCGTCTTCGACCTATCTTATCGGCATATTTTGCAGCCAACAGGTCAACAATCAGCTGGGTAATAAAATTTACCGATACAAGAGCAGAAAGCTTACTGTAAGACAGGCCGTAAAAATCCTGAAACACGATAAATAGCAACGGGGCAAGATTATTCACGACAGCCTGAACGATATATCCCGTGCAACAAGCAACAACCGTACCCTTAAAAGTACGTTTCATAATCTTACCTCCTTAAATAAAATTTACTCGGATATCTTACCACACTATTTTGTCAAAATGTAGGCGGTGAGAAAACAAACTTTGTACTTTTATCTACAAATAATTTTTTCTCTAAAGAGTACTTGAAAAACGGGCAAAAATGTGATACAATGATAGAAAGGCCACGTTGGTCTGAATGTGATGATAAAAATTAATATATTTAAGGAGATTACATATGAAGCAGATCGTTGCAGTCGGTCCCAAGCATAATGTTATCAAAGAAGTTCCTATGCCCGAAATGACGGATAACCACGTTCTTATCCGTAACCTTTACGTAGGCGTTTGCATGTCCGAGCATTATGACTGGTCCACCGCACCCGAAGGCTTTGCTTTCGGTCATGAGCCCATGGGCGTTATCGAAGCAGTAGGTAAAAACGTTACCGGATACCAGGTTGGTCAGAAAGTTACCGGTACTTGGGGAAGC
This sequence comes from Eubacteriales bacterium, assembly GCA_045647025.1. GTDB lineage: Bacteria > Bacillota > Clostridia > Oscillospirales > UBA644 > JAZQLP01. The sequence continues at coordinate 15,989 of JAZRLW010000117.1, read as the reverse complement.
GCTCTTCCCGGTACTGGCGGCATGACTGAATACGCAGTTGCAGACCCCTCCAAGCCCGGTACTATAATAGTTCCCGTTCCCGAAAACCTCAGAGACGTTGACTTTGTTGTTGAACCCCTTCAGTGCATGATAAGTGCCGCAAGTAAGGCAAAGGTTAACGTTCCCGGTACTGAAGTTTGCGTAGTAGGCGCAGGCTACATGGGATGCGGCGTTCTTTCCCTTCTTAAGCTGAGAGGTTGCTTTGTAACCGCAGTTGACCCCAGACCCGAATCCAGAGAAAACGCAAAGAAATATGGTGCTGACTACGTTTACAGCGTAGAAGAAATGGAAGAAAAGCTTGCAAACGGCTTTGAAGGCTTTGACGTAGTTATGGAATGGGCAGAAAGCGACGAATCCCTTGACCTCGCTGCCCGTCTTACCAAGGAATGTGGCCAGCTCTGCATCGGTGCATACCACACCGGCGGCAACAGAAGCGTTGACGTTCAGCTCCTTAACGTAAGAGCTATTGACTGCATCAGCGTTCATCCCAGAGAGCTTGACCTTAACAAGACTGCATCCTTCAACGCTGCAAAGCTTCTTTCCAGCGGCCAGTGGTGCTACAAGAACATTCCCACCAAGATCTACCCCATGTCCAAGTTTGACGAGGCTCAGGCAGACCTTGAAACCAAGTACGGTAAGTATATGAAGGCCCTTATCGATATGACCAAGATCGATGGCGAACCCTATATCGTATAATTAAATATTCAGTATATAAAAATCGGGATGCCGCTGGCATCCCGATTTCTTTTTATTTATTTTATTTGAGTTCTCCGCTTTCGTTGAGAATGAGGGAGCTGTAGATAAAGAGTATATCGTCAGCATTTTCAAAGTCAAAAAGATTCATGGCCATAAGCTGGGGCACAGTTATTTCTCTTAAATCTATAACAGTCACCTTAGCATAGCCCTCTGCAAGAAGAGGAACAAGGCTTGAACCATAGGAATCACGGAATACGATAAGCTCCTTATCAGAGGTAGCCTTGGGATTCTCGATAGTAACCAAGGATACGCGAGCTCCGGAAAGAAACATATCATACGCATCGTTTCCTTCCGCCTTTGTCATATTGTAAAGAGGAGCTTCCACAAGACCAACGCCAAGAGCATTGGGAACCTTTACTACCAAGCTATTAAGAACGTCATTGGTGAGATACTTTATCTGGTCGGCAGGCAGGTTGAGTGCGCTCTGGCCGTGATATACTCCGTAGAAGGGTCTGTCAAGAGTATTGATAACGTACTCTCCGCCAAGAGTAACACCCATGCTTTGAGCAAGCTTATTTGCAACGTCAATTATTTCTTCCTGCTTCCAGTGAGTATCAGTCTTATAATAATCGGACAGAGCAAGAGCATCAATAATGCTGATAAAATCCGCGTAGTCTGCTTTGTCCTTAACCATGGAAAAGAGCTTTTCATAATCCATGGAAAGGTAACCGTTGGGAGCTGCAAGGAAATATCCCTTATCGGGAATAACGGAGAAATAAATCTTAGCGTCAGTTTGACTAAGATACTTATCGTATATAGCCTGGAATTTATCCATAGCATTGTTTACAGAACCTTCATTGATTACAGGCTCAAGCTTTGAAACGTAACCGTCCTCAACGTAAAGGTCGTTATTGTCGCTATGATTATAAACGTAGAAAGCAAAGAGGGCCTTGATACGGCGGAAAGTATCTCTTAAGGGAAACTGGTCCAAAGTATAAGACTCAAAAGCTTCCATAAAGGTTTCGGTAGCAGCATCGTTTTTTGCGAATATCGACTGAAGAGTTACTGCAGGAAACTGATCGAGAGGACGTCTCTCACTGTCAGAAAACTTATCTGCTGGCTTAAACCAACAAAAGAAGGTAAGACCGAAAACAACGGCTATCATCACGACAGTGACGACGATATTTTTTATTTTGTCAGACATCGTGATACCTCCTTAGAATCTGAAGTACAGGAAGGGGCTGAAAGAGCCGTCTACCATATATGCGGTCATAATGAGAAGAAGTGCTACAAGAGCAACGGGTTCAAGTATGTTGAGAATCTTTCCACCAACCCTTGTACTCTTTATCTTGGTTGCAAGCATCTTAACAACGGGGGTTGCGCCGATTACGGCAAGGATAAGAACCACGCCGTAGCTACGCAGATAGTAAATCGTTTCGGAAGAAATGAGTGGAGCACCGCCTGCGCCAAACATACCGCCAACATTTACAACCAGCTGACTAAGGTCAACGGAAGCAAACAGAACAAAGCTGAACAGCACAAGAGCGAGAACGTAAATATGGTTCAAAACCTTCATCTTTTTAAGATGCTTAAGTAGCCAGGTCTTTTCAATGAGAAGAAGTATAGCAAAGTATACGCCCCAAAGGATGAAGTTCCAAGCCGCGCCATGCCAGAAGCCGGTAAGCATCCAAACAACGAAAATATTAAAGAAGTTTCTCAGTTTAGAACATCTGTTACCGCCCATGGGAATATAAACGTAATCGCGGAACCAGGAGCCGAGAGACATATGCCATCTTCTCCAGAACTCGGTAATACTTCCCGAAATGAAGGGGTAGTTGAAGTTTTCAAGGAAGTCAAAGCCAAATATCTTGCCAAGACCTATGGCCATATCACTATAGCCCGAGAAGTCGAAGTATATCTGGAGAGCATAAGATATGCCATATAACCAGAAGAAGAGTACCGACTTATCGTTAGAAGCGGCAAAGGCAGCGCCAAATTCAGCAAGAACGTCGGCAATAAGAACCTTTTTACCAAGACCGATAACGAATCTACGTGCGCCTTCAGCTATCTTATCAAAGCTGTGGGTACGGTTATCAAGCTGAAGGGCTATATCCGAATAGCGAACTATAGGTCCTGCGATAAGCTGAGGGAAGAGTGCAATATAAGTAGCCAGGCTTATAATATTACGCTGAGCCTTAACCTCTCCTCTGTAAACGTCCACCGTATAGCTAAGAATCTGAAAAGTATAAAAGCTTATACCAACGGGAAGGGCTACGTTAAGGAAGGGGATGCCAAGGCCTGTGACTGCATTGAAATTATCAATAAAGAAGTCAACGTATTTAAAGTAAGCCAAAAATCCAAGGCTTGTTACCAAGGATAGCACAAGAAACAGTTTTGAAAGCTTCTGCCCCTGATATTTTTCAATAAGCAGACCAAACACATATCCCAAAAGTATGGTTATTACCATTAAAACAACGTATCGGGGTTCGCCCCATGCATAAAACACAAGGCTGGCAAGAAGCAATACAGAGTTTTTGAGAACCCTGGGGGCTATCAGGTAAAGCAATACTACTATAGGAAGAAAGTAGTATAAGAAGGGAATACTTGAAAAAAGCATATTATTTTCCTTAATTTACATAAAAAAATCAGGCAAAACCGACCTAACCGACCTCTTTTGAGGGTTTCGGAGTTTTAAGCGCGTAGCTTTCGGTTTTGCCTGCGTTATTATTCAATTATTGTTGTGTGTGTCTTAAATTAACCGATAAAGGATGCTTCGTAAGCAACTACTGCACCGGTATAGGTGGAGGTAAGAGCTTCCTTCATGGGGTTGATGTTATCAAAAAGACCGTAAGAAAGAACTACATAGTCGCCAACAGTTATAACAACAAAGCCTTCGGGCTGACCGCACACCCACTGGTTGTTCTTAACGTTGTCATTAAGAGCAGAAGCAACGGTATTAACGTTGTTAACGTCGGTTACATGGAAAGCTACGGTTACGAAGAAGTTCTGCATCATGGGGTGCTGTACAAGAGCTGCGTTGTCGATCATGGAAAGGTTTGCTTCGGGGAAGAGGGCAACGGAAAGAATAAGATCATTGTCAACAGGAACGTTGCCGGGACCCTGAGTCATAGTAGTTTCGTCATTTTCATTATAGTATCCGCCGGGGAACATCATCTTGATGTCAGCTGCGTCCATTTCATAAGCGGGAGCAAGCTTTTCAGCAAAAGCGTCGTATGCGCCGTTGAGAAGAGCGGTTGCGTTTTCAGCAGGGCTTACAAATTCATCTCCGCCGTCAGTAGTGTTGTCACAAGCTACGATAATAGACATGGACATAATAAGTGCGAGTGCAAGTGCAAAAATCTTTTTCATTTTTGTTTTCCTTTCAAGTTTAAAATATTTAGAATTTTTAATTATCGTTTTCAACAGGAGCTATACCGTAAAGCTCCCAGGCTCCGGTGATTCCGGCCTTCTGACCGTACTCATTAATGGGAGAGCCATCTTCAGACTTGCGAAGAAGCATGGTAACGTCTTCGCCTACGTCGGGCAATGCCGCCAATTCACTTACGGTTTCAACATAAGTAACGACGGGTATTTTATCCGTTCCGGACAGCACGTCAAGGGTATACATAACTTCAAGCACATCGGTAGGGCGAACGTAATATACGCACACGTACCAATCTTCACTTTTGGCAAGATACATTTCTTTTTCCAGTATTTCGCAGGTGATAAGAGCCTGAAGCTGTTCAACCTTTCCGTCATCAACCACCATCAGTTTGAGTTCTTCTTCAGTCCCCAAAGTTCTGGGAGATACTGATACGGAAGAAGGAAGGGTGGAACGGTCTACCTGAGCAAACTGACCTCTATTTTCAAAGGTCAACTCATTTTCATAAATAGCGGGCGCGCGATTCAGCACAAATATTGCAGCGAAAATAACGCAAACCGCAAAGGCGGCAACGGCCATCTTAGGGATAAACCATCTGAAATTAAATCGGAAGCTTTGTTCCTCCCCCGCGACCGATCTGACCGACGCTTTGGTCTTCTCTAAAAGTGCGGAAGAAGGTTGTATCTTGTCAAAAACAGGCTTTATATCAGATTCACGCATAATCTGTCATCTCCGTTCTGACTTTTTATCTTCTTCTGCCTCTAAATTAAGCTTGAGAAGATTTCTTGCCCTCGAAAGTCGCATCTTTACCGCACCCTCAGTTAATTTGAGGGTTTTTGCGATTTCACTCACCGACATATCTTCATAGTAAAACAGAATAATAACCGTTTTAAAATCTATGGGCAATTTGAGGATCTCTTTATATACCTCTTTATCGGTCTGGCTGAAGGTATCGGCAACCTCGCCTATATCGTCAAGGCTTATATTATCATTCCAGGGAGCGATGTAAGCGCTTTTACAGCAGTTTACGGTTACCCTGATAAGCCAGGCTTTTCGGTGTTCTTCCGAAGCAAAGGGCCTATTATTTTTCATATACCGAAGAAAAACTTCCTGGAAAATATCTTCAGCGTCAAATTTTGACTTCATATTGGTGAGAGCAATTTTATAGACCATTGAAGAATATCTGTCGATGACGGTGTCTATGTCATCGTCGGTTTTGTAATCCAACACATCGCTCGTACGCTGCGTTTGTTTTTGCATCACAAACCTCCTTCACTAATAATACAAAGAAAAGGGCAAAAGGTAACAAGAAAAATTTCAAACTATTTGTGAACTGATTTTTCTCTTATTTTACAGCTGCTATGCAGAGCCAGCCGCCCTTCTCGTGCTCACCCGTAACCTTGAATCCGTTATCGAAAAGAGCCTTCAGAACCTCTTCTCTTCTTTCGGTAATGATACCGGACATAATAAACAGGCCGTCGTCGGTAAGAAGATCGCCCACAAAGGCAGAGAGTCTTATAATAACGTCGGCAACTATATTGGCCAAAATAAATTTATATTTTTTACCGTCAACGAGATTCTTCGCAGCCTCGTCCATTGAAAGAATATTACCCGTAACAGCCTTAAACTCGCCCTCATAGGAATTAAGAGAGGCATTTTCGTGGGACACCTTTACGGCATTGGGGTCAATATCTATGGCGTTGACTTCTTTTGCGCCCATAAGCAACGAAGCAATGGAAAGTATACCACTTCCGCAACCTATGTCAAGAACGTTTTCGCCCTTAAAGTCATATTTCTGTATTTCTTCTATACAAAGGGATGTAGTTTCATGGGTTCCCGTACCGAAAGCCATACCGGGGTCTATACGGAGAACGGTTTCATTCTCCTTCTTCTCATACTCTTCCCATTCGGGAACAACGGCTATATTGCCGATGGAGAGAGGCTTATAATATTGTTTCCAGGAATTTGCGTAATCATCCTCTTTAACGGTATTTGACATAATACTCATGGGAATATTTTCAGCATCAAATCTCGCAGTAAGGTACTCGATAACCGCATTCATGTTGGTATGGGATGCGAAATATACGTGCAAAAGGGCATAAGTAACGTCCTTTTTAAGAAGCTCTTCGTCAATGAGAGCAAAGTTCTTCACAAGAGGACAGTCAAGCATATCCGAATAATCCTCGGTATAAATACCGCCGATATCCAGCATGGAAATAATGGAGGTAGCTACGTCCTCGTGTTCTATATCAATTTTAATAATAAGCTCTGTGTATTGCATTTTCATTTAACCTTTCTTATAATCAAGATGCTGTTCGCAAAATCCTTTGAGCACACAGCCCTCACAGTTGGGGGATTGAGCCGAACATACGGCCCGTCCGTGAGCCACAAGGGAATGAGAAAATCTGAAGCCCGTATCTTTGGGCAATATTTTCAAAAGAGTTTTCTCCACTACAGTGGGATTTTTTGATGATACAAGTCCTATTCTGTTAGACAGCCTTATACAGTGGGTATCGGCGATAAGAACATTTTTATCTCCGTATATCTCACCCATAAGTAGATTGGCTATCTTTCGTCCGATACCGGGGATTTCAAGAAGTCCTTCCAAAGTATCGGGAATCCCGCCCATTTCTTCTATCTTTTTTGCGGCAAGAATTATATCACGTGCCTTTGTCTTATACAAACCGCAGGAAAATATTATCTTTTCCACATCCTCGTTTTTTGCACTGGCATAATCGGATACGGTTTTATATTTTTTAAACAGCTCTGCTGTTACTATATTTACACGCTTATCCGTACATTGAGCAGAGAGGCGGGAAGCAACCAAAAGTTCCAAAGGTGAGCTAAAATCAAGGGCGCACTTTGGCTCGGGATATAGGGCAAAAAGCCTGTCCACCACCTCGTTTATCTTCTTTTTAGTCATTTCACTTTCACCTTATTTAACCAACTGTATGGCCTTACCGGTTTTCTTTTCAATAAAGACTTTGAAATCTTCAATATTTCCGCCCGTCAAGGTTTCCTTGGGAAGCATCTTGTATATATTATTGCCAAGGCAAAGAATAAAACCCTCTTTAATCTCGACTAAAGCCTCAATATCGGAATATTTACAGTTGATTTCCCCACCCTCGGAACGAAAAATATATTCTTCATCTCCAAACTCGGTGGTAACGGCCATATCCTCGGTTTTTGTTGCTCTTTTAAAAAAGGAAGCTTCAATAACGTCCTGAAACAGTAAAGCAACAATCATCAAGCAAAAAGCGATACATATTATAACAGTGCTCAAAGAGAGCTCCATACCCTCTTTGGGGAAATATTTTATCACAAATGCTATACCCGCAACAAGGGCACAGAAATATATAAGAAGCAACGATTGTTTTCTCACAGTTTTTCTCGCAGCTCTTGAAATGCGGATAAAGGTTTTGAAATCATATTGGGTTTTAAAACTGAATTTTATATCTTCCATACTTATTTACTTTTTATTTTTTATATCCTGCCAGTATTTTTTTGCCGATTGCTCCATTTTGTTATCTCCGTACTCGTAATATACCCTGTTTTTAAGAGCATCGGGGAGATACTGCTGTTTTACATAATGGTCGGGGAAGGAATGAGGATATTTATACTCGACTCCCCTGCCCAGATTTGCAGCACCCTTATAATGGGAGTCCTTAAGGTGTGCAGGGATATCACCCAGATCCTTATTCTGCAGGTCAGCCAAGGCACCGTCTATGGCGCAGATTGCAGAATTTGACTTGGGAGCCGTTGCCAAAAGTATCACCGCCTCGGCCAAAGGTATGCGAGCTTCGGGTAATCCAAGCTGAAGAGCCGCATCAACACAGCTTTTAACCACTGTTATTGCCTGGGGATAAGCAAGACCTATATCTTCTGCGGCAATAACCAGGAGTCTACGGCAGGCAGAAGGCAAGTCACCCGCCTCCAAAAGCCTTGCAAGATAATGAAGAGCTGCGTTTTCGTCTGAGCCCCTTACAGATTTCTGCAACGCGGATAGTATATCGTAATGACTGTCCCCGTCCCTATCATATTTCATATTGCTACGCTGGGAAAGCTCGGTAGCCGCATCGAGAGTCACGTTGAGCGCAGTCTGCCCCGTCTTCTTTACGCAAAGAAGTTCTACGGCATTCATAGCCTTTCTTACGTCACCGCCACAGCTTCCGGCAATACGGGAAACAACGCCTTCCTCCAGCGTTATATCTAGGCTTTCTTCCTCTGCCAGGATATTGAAGGCACGGCTGACGGCCGCCTCGATCTCTTTTGCCGAGGGCGGCTTGAACTCAAACACCGTACTTCTACTGAGAATGGCGTTGTAAACGTAAAAATATGGATTTTCTGCAGTTGAAGCAATAAGAGTTATACTTCCGTTCTCAATAAAGTCCAGAAGTATCTGCTGTTGCTTTTTATTAAAATACTGTATCTCGTCAAGGTACAGTATCACGCCCCCGGCATTCTGAAGATTGTCGAGGGATGATATTATATCCTTTATATCGCCCGTAGACGCAACCGTTGCGTTGAGCTTATAAAGAGTTTTATTTGTCTGTTTTGCAATGATATGAGCAAGGGTGGTCTTTCCGATACCCGACGGTCCGTAAAAAACCATATTGGGTATAGAACCGCTTTCAATGATTTTACGCAAAGGACGTCCGGGGGCAAGCAGATGACGCTGGCCCACCATATCGTCTATACATTCGGGTCTTATCCGAGCCGCAAGGGGCATTCGTCTTTCCATGTTCATATCCTTAGGCATAGAGCCCCATACAATGTCCGACTTAGTTGCCGGAGTTGGAATAGTTGGGAGCCTCTTTTGTGATGTAAATATCGTGAGGATGGCTTTCCTTAAGACCTGCGTTGGTGATTCTTACGAAACGGCCATTTTCCTTAAGTTCGGGAATGGTGGGAGTTCCGCAGTATCCCATACCTGCGCGGAGACCGCCGAGGAGCTGGAATACGGTATCAGCAAGGGGTCCCTTGTAGGGTACGCGACCTTCAACGCCTTCGGGTACAAGCTTCTGCTGACCTTCCTGGAAGTATCTGTCCTTGGAGCCCTGCTTCATAGCGGCGATGGAGCCCATGCCTCTGTATACCTTAAACTGTCTGCCCTGGTAGATTTCGCTTTCGCCGGTACTTTCAGCACAGCCTGCGAAAAGAGAACCGAGCATTACAACGTCAGCACCTGCTGCAATAGCCTTAACAAGGTCACCACTGTACTTAACGCCACCGTCGGAAATAATGGGTCTGCCATATTTCTTTGCAACCTTAGCTACGTTATAAACGGCGGTTATCTGGGGAACACCGATACCTGCAACAACACGGGTGGTACAGATAGAACCGGGGCCAATACCTACCTTAACTGCGTCAGCGCCTGCCTCAAAGAGGAATTCTGCAGCTTCTGCGGTAGCAATATTACCCGCAATTATCTGTGCATAGGGGTAAGCTTCCTTAACCTTACGTACAGTGTTATAGATATTCATGGAGTGACCGTGAGCGGAGTCAATAACAAGGGCGTCAACGCCGTTGGAAATAAGAGCTTCGGCTCTTTCAAGAACGTCGCCGGTTACGCCGAGAGCTGCAGCACAAAGAAGTCTGCCGCCACCATCACGGGCACTGTTGGGGTACTGAACGGCCTTTTCAATATCCTTAATGGTTATAAGGCCCTTGAGGTTACCCTCTTTATCAACAATGGGGAGCTTTTCGATCTTATATTTTCTGAGGATTACCTGAGCCTCTGCAAGAGTGGTTCCTACGGGGGCGGTAATAAGGTTTTCCTTGGTCATATAGTCCTTGATGGGAGCATCAAAGTTTTCAATAAAACGAAGGTCTCTGTTGGTGATAATACCTACGAGCTTTTTGCCGTTTTCACAGATGGGCACACCGCTTATCTTGAACTTATGCATAAGGGCGTTTGCCTCGTTGATGGAGTTTTCGGGGCTGAGATAGAAGGGGTTAACGATAACACCGTTTTCACTTCTCTTTACCTTGTCAACTTCCTCGGCCTGAGCCTCGATGGACATATTCTTATGGATAACACCGATACCGCCTTCTCTTGCAAGAGCGATAGCCATGTTGTGCTCGGTTACGGTATCCATAGCTGCGGACATAAGGGGGATGTTGAGCTTAATGTCGTTTGTGAGTCTGGTGTGAAGGTCTATCTGAGAAGGGATGACCTCGGATTTTGCGGGGATAAGAAGAACGTCGTCAAAAGTAAGTCCTTCGTATGCGAACTTGTTATCGAATTCCATATTCTTTACCTCTATCCTTTTCTTTTTTTATTACAATGTATATACTGCCACTATATTTTTATTATTATATCACAACCGAAAAAGAAATGCAATAGCTAACTTTGAAATATTATCAAAAACTCCCTCACAAAAATATATATTTCATTCCATAAAAGAAACATTTTTGTTATAAAAAAATAAAGCCGTAACTAAACACGTCACGGCCTTTTTAAGCTATTCGTTTTTAATAAGCTCCCAGAGCTTGAACTTAAGCCCGCTATACCTCTTATCTGTAATATTATTTCTTACCATCTCCCCTACCTTTTGGGCAGAGCCAACAATAATAAGTATGCTTTTTGCACGGGTAACGGCAGTGTAAAGAAGGTTGCGGGTATAGAGCACCTGCGCTCCCTCAAAGAGAGGTAAGATAACCGCAGGAAACTCACTGCCCTGACTCTTATGTACCGTTACTGCATAGGCGAGGGTTATATCCTCAATAAGGTCAGAGGTGTAGGTTACGGTCTTATCGTCGTACCTTACCACAATACTCTCGTCAAGGGGGAGAATATCCTCAATAACCCCTATATCTCCGTTAAAGACGCCGCAGTCAAGCTCACCGTTATCACGCTCAAAGGTAATATCGTAGTTATTGCGTATCTGCATAACCTTATCACCCTTGCGATATATCTGATTGCGAATCTTTATTTCGGGCACTCCCGGAGCTGAGGGATTTACGCTATCGCGAAGTATTTCATTAAGCGCTACCGTTCCGGTAGCCGTCTTTCTAGTTGGGCAAAGAACCTGTATATCCTTGAGGACGTCAAACCCATAGGCATTTGGAAGTCTTCGTGAATAAAGGTCACGGACAAGCTCCGCCACCCCCTCAGAAGAGGTTGCGGGAAGGAAGAAAAAGTCGTTTTTCTTCTCCTTCATTTCAGGAAGCTCTCCGCAAATAATCTTATGGGCGTTGGTGATTATAAGGCTCTTTTCCGCCTGACGGAAGATGTGATTAAGCTCAACGGTGGTAACCAGACCGCCCGCTATTATATCCTTGAATACACTGCCAGGGCCTACGGGAGGAAGCTGATTTGCGTCCCCCAGCAGTATAAGAACCGCATTTACAGGTACGGCATTGAGAAGTGCGTTAAACAACGGCAGGTCTATCATTGATGACTCGTCGATTACAACAGCGTCGTACTTAAGCTGATTTTCTCTATTCTTTGTAAAAACCTCTCTGTCGCCCTGCTTTGCATACTCGAGAAGCCTATGAATAGTCTTCGCTTCCTTACCGCAAAGCTCGGTTATCCTTTTTGCCGCGCGTCCCGTGGGGGCGGCAAGGGCAAAGGACATACCCTTCATTTCAAATATACGGAGAAGGCCTTTAAGGGTGGTGGTTTTACCCGTACCTGGTCCACCCGTAAGAATCATTATTGAGTTACAGCAGGCTTCCTTTATGGCCGCCTTCTGGGTAGGAGCAAATTCAATACCCACAGAACGCTCAACAACCGAGATATCCCTCTCAAAATCCCCCTTATAGGGATGAGAAAACTTGGATGCAAGAATAAGTCTGTTGGCGATATTTACCTCGCACTCATATACCCAAGCAAGATATACAGCGTCGCCGTTGCCTATCTTCTCTCTGTAAACCAGAACGCCCTCTTCAATCATTCCTTCAAGCTGGCAATCAACGGTTTGGTCCTCAACCTCAAGGAAATCAATAACCGTCTGACGAAGGGGTTGTTTTGGCAAAAATGTGTGGCCGTTATTGTTGAGATTATAGGTAAGAACGTACTTTATACCCGCCCTTATTCGATGGGGGCTTGTACGGTCAAAGTCCATATTTTCGGCTATCTCATCAGCCTTTTCAAAGGTTACGCCGTGAATATCGCAAAGGAGATAGGGATTGGTCCGTATCATATCGTAGGACCTTGCGCCCCATTGTTTAAAAATCTTAAAGGCTATAACGGGGGTTATGCCGAACTGCTGAAAATAAAGCAGTATGTTTTTTACACCCACGTTTTCCTTCATACTTTCGGATATTTTTATGGCCTTTGCTGGGCTTATTCCCTTCACCATTGCCAAACGGTCGGGATAGTTCTCTATAACGTCAAGAGAATCTGCCCCAAAGGTATCTATTATGGCACGGGCGGTTTTTGCGCGCACTCCCTTAACTATACCTGACGAAAGGTAACGAAGCATTGCCGTTTCATCTGCGGGCAGCTTTGAAACGAAGGATGACACTACGAACTGACGCCCGTAAACGTTGTGATTAACGTAGTCACCCTCAACGTCAACGTGTTCTCCCTCTGCAAGAAGGGGCATAATTCCCACTATGCACTCCTCCCCGTCAACGGTTTCAAGCAAGCAGACGGTATAGCCGTTTTCAGAGTTTGTAAATATTATTTTTTCCACAAAACCGCTTATTTTCATTGGATACCGTTCCTAAAAATTATTAGAAATAAAGCTTCATATCAGCGGGGAAATAAGGCAGTCTGAAGCCAAGAAGGTTTGCGCCCTCGGAGGCTGCGGCGCGCTTAAATCCGCTGCGTGCAAATCTGTCAAAGAATACGTTGAGCCACTTATCTATTTCATCGTCGGTGTATTCTTCAAAGGTAGCAAGGGTGTAGTGACGAACCTCTTCCTTTGTGAACTTACCCTTTGCAAAATAATACATAAAGAAGTCGTGAAGGTCGTAGGGGCCTATAATATCCTCGGTCTTCTGCCCCTCAACAAGCTCAGGGCTTATGGGAGTTTCAGCAATGTCGAGAAGTATAGCCTTAAGATCTTCGGAGCTGTTTTGAGCAACGTACTTTACAAGCTCACGAACAACAGTCTTGGGTACGGACGCGTTAACGTTATAATGGGAAAGGGTGTCTCCGCCAAAGGTACACCAGCCGAGGGCAGACTCGGACATGTCCCCCGTACCGAGAGCAAGAGCTTTATTCATATTAGCAACATCAAAGAGTATCTGAGCTCTTTCGCGAGACTGTGCGTTTTCATAGGTAACGTCTTCGCTTCCATCGTGGCCTATCTGCGCAAGATGAGCCTTTACAGCATCTTTTATATCAATGGTCTTGCAGGTAACGCCGAGGGCAGAGATAAGAGCCTTTGCGTTTTTATCGGTTCTCTCGGAGGTGCCGAAACCGGGCAGAGAAAGGGCTATAACGTTCTCTAAAGGAAGACCTGCCATCTTTACAGTTTCTGCGGCAACGAGAAGTGCAAGGGTAGAATCAAGGCCACCCGAAACGTTTACGCATATCTTATCAAGACCGCAACCGTCAATTCTGGTGTAAAGAGCCTGAATCTGCATAAGGTAAAGCTCGGAAAGGAATCTTTCGGGAGCGTTCTTTCCGTAATAAGGAATCTTATCAGCCATAACCTTGGGACGGGCATAAACAATGCCGTCACTCTTGGTATCTGCGGCTCTGGCAACTACAGTCTCGGGATTATCCTGAGCCATAAATGCGGTGGTAACGCCGTTTCTGAATACGCCACAGAAGCCCTTAAATACGTCATCTGCACTGGATTCACCAAAGCCTGCGTTTGCAACAGCTACGGTATTCTTTCCGTTAAGGGATGCCTGAGCACAGAACTCAATTATATCGTTCTTTATGCAGGGATATCCGGGCATTGCTGTGGGGATAAGAATAATGTCCGCTTTGGCGGCGTCAGAGCCGGTCTTGGAGATTACTATCTTTTTACCCTCTCTTGTAAACTCACCCTTATTATCCAGATCGCCATCAAAAATAACGAAGTTTCCGTATACCTGAGAAGAGGTTACTATGGTTTTTTTATTCTTTTCGGTGTACTGGCAAAGCTTATCAAGAGCCGCATCAAGCTTTTCCTTAAATCCCCTCATAGAAGCGAAGGAACCGCAGGAAACTCCCGTAAGTGCGTATGCGGGGAAAAGGTATACGTCACCCTGCTCCTTTTCGCATATCTCTATTATTTTGTCGGCATTATAGGAAGGATTGCCAACCTTGATTTTAAATACTGATGTTACAATATCCATCTTATTTTTCTCCGTTCTGTATGTGAATGTATTATTTATTTAGTAAATGCGGGGTACAGTCTATTTCCTTTGACAGATAGAAAGACCATATATATACCGCCGTCACGGGTAACCCGTAAGCCTTTTGCGCTGCAAGGCGGTAAATGTCAAGCTGCTTTAAATATCTGTCCAGGAGTTGAGTTTCATCGGCCTTATCCGTCTTATAGTCAACAAGAATAAGCTCGTCGCCCTTTCTGACCAGAAGGTCCATAGCGCCCTGAACAAGCATGGTAGAGCTGCCATCTACTCTCTTATTGTAAAGAGATGCAGGGAGTCTTACCACAAACTCGTCCTCTTTCCTTACCTCGTCAGCAGAAGAGATAAGCTTTGAAACAAAGCCATTTCTGAACCTATCAATTCGGTATCGGTTAAGACTTGCGCCTTCCTCTTCGGAAAGGTATCCACTATCAACCAATCGCTTGATTTCGGATTCGGTTTCCTCAGAAAGATTTGCATAACGGCAATACTTATGCATAGCCGTACCTCGCTGAGCAGGGTCAAGAGCTTCTTGGGCAAGAAATCTGGGGCGTTTTACCGAAGGGGGATTTTCAAACAAACGTCTTCCCTCTTCATCATTGTAGCTGCCCTTTATAAGTTCGGTTACCGCAAGCTTTGCAGGAACCTTTGAAAGGGTATCTTCTACTTTTGAGCTATAAATACGCCGCTCTATCTCGTCAAGAGAAAGAGTTATAGGTTCGAATTTTTCCTCTTCAACGGTATCGGACAAGGCAGATACGGACATCTGCTTTACCGTAAATCCGCTTTCTGAAGCCACCGTACGGGAAAGTCCGGTTCGGAGATCTCCCCCGTCGGGATGATGAACCAACCTGAAAAGCATCAGATCCTCATAGGTAAGAGTTCCGGCAAAAATGGTGCGGACATAAGGGACTACCCCCTCTCCGCCGCTGACGGCGTAAGATTTGAGTTTAGACGCCTTCATATCCGTTGAAGAAATTATAATAAGCTTTTCCCTTGCTCTGGTAAGAGCAACGTAGAGCACCCTCATTTCTTCAGCAATAAGATTCTTTACCGCACCCATCTTCATAACTTCCATAGGAAGAGTGGTGGTTTGGTATATCATATCCTCATCCCTTATGCGGGCAGATATGCCATCCTTCTCGTCGCAGAAAAGAACAGAGCCCTTTGTTTCCTTGATATTCATTCTGCTGTCCGAGTGGGCAAGGAAACAAACGGGGAATTCAAGGCCCTTTGAGCCGTGAATGGTCATTATCCTTATACTGTCGGGAGCGGATATGGAAGCTTCCGGTCTTTGCGCGGCATTTTTAGAGGCTATTTCAGCACTGACAAGAAAATCGTAAAGCCCCGCACCGTTATTCTGACACCAGCCGCTTGCAAAATCGTAAAACCTCATAAGATTTTCACGACGGAGATACCCGTTTGTAAGGCAAGAAACCTTTTCGGGATATGACGTATCAGAATATATCTGCCTGATAAGTCTGTCGGGAAGAAGATTTTTTGACAGCAGATGATACCTTTTCAGGTCATCCAGCAATCTTATACAATCTTCGTCTTCAGTTTGCTCGGCGTACTTACGACAGGCATCACAAAGATGAGCACCTCTGTCGCAAAG
>JAZRLW010000116.1:0-4877 GCA_045647025.1 Eubacteriales bacterium | reverse complement strand
ACTACCCACGCACTAAATACGGCAATTATGGGGCTCTGTAAAAAAGGGAAGAGGATAATTATATCCGATATGGAGCATAACTCGGTGTATAGGCCAGTTTATATGCTGAAAAAATGGGGTATTTGCGATTTTGATATATTTGATACCGGAGACTGTGATGAGGCTGCAATAGAGGGATTCTTAGCTGGCATAACTCCCGACACCTCGATGGCGGTAGTCACTCATGTTTCCAACGTCACTGGCAGAGTATTACCTATTGAGGAAATATACTCTATTTGCCAAAGCCGTGGTATAATTTTAATAGTTGATGCTGCCCAAAGCGGCGGAATGATACCTGTAAACGGCGGTGATATTATTTGTCTACCCGGGCATAAAGGTCTTTACGGGCCGCAAGGTACGGGACTTATGATAATACGTAGCCCGTTGCCCCACCTTTTGCCGCTTACCTTCGGAGGTACGGGAACCGTGTCTGCCGAGGCCTCCCCCGAGATTATTTTCCCTGAGAGCTTTGAAGCGGGGACTGTAAACTGCCCCGGAATTGCGGGGCTAAAGGCGGGGCTTGAATTTTTATCCTCCGCCAATATAAGTAGGGAGTTTTATTTTTCCGACAGGCTTGCCGACGAGCTTGCCCATATGCCAAATATTACCCTTCATCGTTCCAAGAGCAGAAGTCTTTCTGTAGTGTCATTTTCGGTAGGTGATATGCCCTCGGAAACTGTAGCTTCAATACTTGATGAGCGGTACGGCATAGCTGTCCGAGGGGGACTACAGTGTGCGCCCCTATGCCATAAAAAACTCGGTACCCTTGACCGTGGAGTTGTAAGAGTAAGTCTTGGTGCTTTTACTAAAGAGGCGGATATCTATACTTTGCTACATGCCTTAAGAAATATTTCCAGTAGGTGAAAGAATGGAGAAAGGGAATCACGCTGTGTTCCTTTTCTCCATTTTAAACATTTAATTGAATTTTCCATTTCGCCTATTGAAAAAAACAGAGTGTTGCGGTATAATATACGGGTGTTAAACAACAGAATACGCCTGCATAGTTAAATGGATATAACAGCCCCCTCCTAAGGGGCCGTTGTGGGTTCGATTCCCGCTGCGGGTACCAAAAATTCAAGCCTTTTGACTTGGATTTTTTTTGTTAAACGCGATATTTTAATACTGCAGAATATTGACAAGTATAAAGATGTATGGTATAATACATCTATTATGCTAATATTATACCCTGTGCTATAAAAACGGGAATAAGGAGGAAAAACATGTTTAAGAAAAATAAGGACAACGACGTTCATGCTCTTATGGTAGAGCATCTCCAGGATATTGAAGAATGTCTTATTAATTTTGAGGGTTTTATTCGTGCCGCTACTACACCCGAAACTGTACACGAAACTCTTCGTACATTGGCAGTCGGTGTTGGCAAGAGTGAAAATGCTGCCGACTATGCTTTCCGCAGAATGGTGGATTCTCTTGGCGCTTCTTATCTTGCGTCTACCAGAGAAGAAATAATCTCTCTTGCATCAAGTTGTGACAAGATAGCAAATAAATGTGAAACTGCAGCCAAGATGATAGTTTATCAGCAGGTTAAGTTCCCTGTAGAGTTTACTGCAGATTTTATGAAGATAATTTCTGTTACGAAGGAACAGTTTGACGTCCTTGAAGAAAGCATTAATATGTTCTTTAATAAGTTCGGTGCTATGCTGAAAAATCACGATATTCTTGATGTTATTCGTAAGCATGAATCCAGTGTTGACGTTATTGAAGAAAAACTTCAAGAACAGCTTTTTTCTATGAAGGAGCTCCATCTGTCTGAAAAGCTTCAGCTTTCCCAGATAATAGAACTTATATGCGATATCTCTGACATTATTGAAAATATCGCCGACAGAATACAGATAATGCTTATAAGCAGAAAGGTATAGTTTTCTGATGATATACTTGCTTCTTTTGGCCGGTATCTTCATGGGATGGTCTTTGGGTACTAATGACGGGGCTAACGCTTTTGGTACAGCCGTTGGTACACGTGTTATCAGTTACCGTACTGCTGTCATTATCATAGCTGTTCTCGTTATTGTGGGTGCATTTATTGGCGGTGCCAACAATATAACCGAAGTGTCTAAGCTTTCTACAAGTAATGACGTTACAGCTTCAGTTGAAGATGTTCAGGCCGCCATTGATAACAATACCGTGGAAGATCTTAAGCTTAAAGCCGCTCTTAAGGCTGCTATAATATTTGCGTGTGCGGGACTTACGGTGTTTATTATGAGTTACCTTAAGTTCCCCGTATCTGCAAATCAGTCCATTACCGGCGCCATCATTGGTTGGGGACTTTTCCATGCAAACTATAATGATCCTCAGGTCCTTGCCGTAAATCTTCCTCAGCTTGGAAAATTTGCTTCCACATGGATACTGAACCCTCTTATGGCCGGCATTATTTCATTTGTGTTGGTATTTCTTGTAAAGAAATTTATTGAGCCCCGATTGACCTCCATGCGGAATTACGATATGATTCTTAAGGCCGGATATCTGGCAGCGGGCGCCTTTGCATCATTCAGTATTGGTCTTAATAGCTCTGCAAACGTTACCGCCCTTTATTTTGATATGGCTTATTCCGAAACAGGAGTTGCTGCCAATCTTCTTACAGATGCCCGCTTTGCGGCTACTATCGGCGGTATAGCTATTGCATTGGGCGTTCTTACCTACTCAAAGCCCGTTATGATGACTGTTGGCGAGAGTATTGCTAATATTTCCCAGATAGACGGATTTGTGGTAATAATAGGTATGGCACTTACCGTCGTTATCATGGGTAATTGGCTGGGAATTCCCGTTTCCACATCTCAGGCTGTAGTAGGCTCCGTAATAGGCGCGGGACTTGTTAAAGGTCCTAAGAACGTTAATTTCGGCGTGTTTAAGCGAATTGCCATTGCTTGGATAAGCTCTCCTACGGCGGCAGGTCTCCTTACATATCTTGTAGCCGTTGCTACTCAGGGATATTTTGCTTAAGTTAATATTTTATAAGAATATAAAAGAGAAACGTTTGAGCGTTTCTCTTTTTTTTGTATATTTGCCCCTCAAAAGGGCATAATTTTTGTGGAGATGATTAAATGAAGGTTAAAGATGTAATGACTGCGAGAGTAGTCAAAGTTTCTGCCGACGAGCCTGTGAGAAGAGCCGCGGAACTCATGAAAGAGTGGAACGTGGGGGCTGTGCCCGTGGAAAAGAACGGGAAGTTCGCGGGAATAGTTACCGATAGGGATATTATCCTTCGGTGTATAGCCGCGGGACGGCCGGACACGGTCAAGGCGGAAGAGGTCATGACAGACGGTAAACTTGTTTGCATATCTCCCGAGCATTCGGTTACCGAAGCTGCGAGGTTGATGGCAAAGGAACAGGTACGCCGCTTGCCCGTATGTGATAGCGGAAAAATAGTGGGTATTCTCAGCCTCAGCGATATTGCGGGGGCAGAGAAAATGTTTTACGAAACCGCATCGGCTTTTTGCGAAATATGCAGGGGTAGGGAAGAGTAGCCCTTTTTCTGTCACTGCAAAAAGAAGGCGTACAAAAAAAGATTTCCCCGTCAGACGGTTGGTCGGACGGGGAAGTTTTTTTATTTATTTGCAACGTAGAGCTTGTGGAGCGCTCTTGAACAAGCAACGTAATACAGTCCTTTTGCTTTGGCGGAGAAGGTGCCGTCACTATCTACTACAACTACTCCGTCAAATTCAAGACCCTTGGTAAGATAGGAGGGGATTATAACGGTGGTTCTGGGGTAGATAATATTATCCTCACCTATTACAGATGCCTTGATTTTATCGCCGAGCAGTTCCTTTATTCTGTGACATTCGGCTCTGTCCTTACATATAATGGCGTTGCTCTTGTGACCCGAAGCTATCAGCTCTTCTATTGCAGAGATGATATCCTCTGTAGAAGAGGAGATAAAGGATACGTCTTCACCGTTTCTTTCAAAGAAGTCGGTACCCTCTGCCTTTGTGGGCTCAACAGACTTGAGGTAGTTGTTGATGTTAGAGGTGGATCTGTAAGAGCGGGTGAGTTTATAGAAAGTAGTCTTTCTGGTAAAATAGTCTTCTATTTTATCAATGGAAAGGCCTATATCAGATGTTTTCTGGCTGATGTCACCAAGAATGGTAAGCTTTGCCATGGGGAAGAGGCTGTTTATGATTCTGTAAAGAATAGGGGGGTAATCCTGAGCTTCGTCAATAACGCAGTGGGCAATCTTTCTCATAGGTCTTACCGCACCCGAGAGTATGCCAAGATAGGTGATGGGGAAGAGGTCTGTATAGTCCAGCATTACGCTACCTGCAGCGTTTTTGGATATACCTGTGTACTCTTCGGCTTCGGGGCAACCCTTTGCCAGAGCCTTTTTGTATATTGCAAGGAGGTCGGGCTGGAGGAGTCGGTCTATTTTTCTGTCCATTTCCTTGACAGCTCTTTCCCACTCGTTGTTTTTGAGAATACCTTCTTCTTCGTCGGTAAAGTCAAGAGCCTCGTCTCTCTTCATCTTTTTGATAAAGGATGCAAGGTAGTAGTCTTTGCAGTTGTTTTCAAAGTCCTCCATAACGGTATTCTTAATCTTCTGAATACGATTTGCGGGAGGGAAGTTCTTGTACCAGTTATTGTATCTGTCAAGAACCTCATCTGCCTTCATAAGAGTGGTGTTTTTGAAGGTAATCGCGGGAGCACTTTCTCTTACTGCTGTTTCCTCCATGAATACGGAGCGTAAAATGGAGGCAAATTCCTCTGTTGTTTTGAAGTGCTCGTTTATTTTCTCTTCATCTGCCAGCATACGCTCGTGATACTCTACGGGAGTTTCAAAGCTGAACTGGGGGAAGAAGGATGCAAAGAGCTCGTGGAATGATTTCTGT
>JAZRLW010000115.1:0-6819 GCA_045647025.1 Eubacteriales bacterium | reverse complement strand
GTGTTTGATCCTGCCGTGCCGTTTGCGTGGACGCTGGAGCTTTTGATGGTAATGCCGAAATTCAGCTTTACCGAAACCTATGATCTGAGCTGTTTTTCTCTTCCCGAAGGAGAATACAGAATAGAGAAGACGTTTTATTTGGAAGGGGATAAGGAAACCGAATATACCGCTTATGTGGACTTTACCGTAGACGAAGAGATAAATACCCGCTTCATATACAGAAGTATTGATCGCTACGAGCCGATGGAAGAGGTATATGGACCTATCGCTATTTCCGCAATGCTGAGGTTTCCCACGTTTTTAGTTGAAAACGGCGAAGTCTATACGGTGGAAGAAAAGGAACTCGGATATTCTTATTCAAAGACTTATTTGGGAAAGCTGCAGAAGGTAGATATTACCCAAAGCGGATTCTTGGACAGGATAGATGAAAGCTGGGATATAAAAGGAATAGCGACAGAGCTGAAAAATAACAATCTTAACGCTTACTTTGTGGAAAATCCCGACACAGACCGTCGCTATTACCTTTTTGAGCAGAAGAATGACAATATTTACATGGCTGAAAGCGGAATAGACAATGAAACTGTATATTCTATTTTCAAAATGCAAAAATCTTTTATCTATACAAAAGTCAGGGATGAAGATTTTTTAGATGAATCATTGGATTTAGCCCAACTCAAGAAAAGGTTAGAACAGTTAGGAGAAGAGTACTCCGAAGTCTTTAATCTTTCCACAGACAGAGGCCTTCAGGTTTGGGTCAGCTCCTTTGCCGAAGGTAATTACAGATTTTCCGTTACAGACGGGGCAAATAGGACAAAGAATATCATCGAACTTACAGCTCTTCCGTCATTTTCTGCAGAGGAAATGAAAGTTATACTTTCAACCTATAACCTTCCTTCCTCGGATATCGCAGTTATTCCTTATCAGAATATGTATTCAAGCTATTTATGGCTTGATAAAGAGGGCGATGTTGAGATGCTAAGACATATGCTTGGGCTTGAATGATTATCGGTTGATAAAATAATAATCCACTCGCAAAGCGAGTGGATTATTTACATTTACTTTTCAATTACTGTCAAGTGGGACGTGTCGTAGCACACCTTTGCGTGGTTTGTTTTTAAGAGGGATTCCGATAGGGTATCTCCCGTGCGCTTGTCTACCTTCTTTCGGATAATGTCGCCGTTACGGTAAACTACACCGTTTTCTCTGGAAAAATATTCGTTTTTAGCTGATATATGATAGGTGTGTTCTTGGGGTTTATCTGCTCTCAATTCTCCGCAAAGGTATTCGTCGGTTGTATAGATTATTAACTGATATGTACGGTCGGTATTGTTTATGAATCGGTAGTCAACGTAGTTGTAATAGACCGAGGTTCCCGTTCCAAAGGGAATTTGTCTGTTAAAATCAGGGAACATATCTAGCCCGTCGTGGTGGTGATGTTCGGTGATTTCAAGGTCAGAGTGAAGGATCATCCAGTGAATGAGGTTGGTGAATTGGCACAGGCCTCCGCCCACACCCCTTCCTGTTTTTCCCATAGCAATAACAAGCCCTTCTTTAAATCCATGCTTTTCATTGCAGTTCCCCACAAGGGTCCAAAAGGAAAATGTTTGTCCCGGTTTTATAAGTATTCCGCTTACTTTCGGCGCGGCCAAGGATAAGTTAACGGCCTTGTTGTCCTGTAACGCCATATCAACGTTCCCAAGACGGCGGCGGATAAGGGAATTATGTTTATAAACAAGTATTGGGAGTTTGTCTTCTGTTTTGGTTTTAGCGATACTTGTTTTTGAAAACGTATCTTTTATTTTTCGTTGAAGAATACATCTTTTTCTTGATATCCAATATGTTAACGGTGATATCTGACAGAATAGTTTACGCCCCATAATTTCCTCCCCTTTGCTATTTTACGAGTTTCCTTTATTTTTATTATAGCATATCATTTCTTTGAATGCAAGAGTTTTGTTTTAAAAAAGCCAAAGGGCGTTTCCCATTTGGGAAACGCCCGTAAAATCTTAATAATTCTCGGTGAAAATTACTTGATTTCGATTTCAGCGCCAGCTTCTTCGAGCTTGGACTTGAGAGCTTCAGCTTCGTCCTTGGAAACGCCTTCCTTGAGGGTAGCGGGAGCACCGTCAACGATTTCCTTGGATTCCTTGAGGCCGAGGCCGCAAGCGTCCTTAACAGCCTTAACAACCTGGAGCTTGTTAGCGCCAGCAGACTTAAGAACTACGGTGAATTCAGTCTGTTCAGCTTCAGCTGCAGCAGCGGGAGCAGCAGCAACGCCTACTGCTACGGGAGCAGCTGCGGATACGCCGAATTCTTCTTCGAGAGCCTTTACGAGCTCGGAGAGTTCAAGTACGGTTAAACCTTTAACTTCTTCAATAAGGTTAAGAATCTTTTCACTTGCCATGATAAATTTCCTCCATTAGGTTAAATAATAAAAGTGTTGTGCTTAGGCTTCTGCCTGAGCTTCTTCTGCGGGAGCAGCTTCGCCTTCGTTCTTGGAATCTACTATTGCCTGGATGCAGTAAGCAAGCTTGGTAATAGGAGAATTGAGTCCGTAAAGAACCTGGGAGAGAAGGATTTCCTTGGAAGGAATCTTCGAGAGAGCTTCAACTCCTGCTACGTCGAGAATTTCGCCATCAATAAAGCCGGCCTTAATCTTAAGGGCTTCATTTTTCTTGGCGAACTCGCAGAGAACCTTTGCGGGTGCAACAGATTCGCCTTCTGCGACTGCGAGTGCGGTAGTGCCGTTCAGAACATAGTCGATCGCTTCGAGACCAGCTTCCTTAAGTGCAAGCTTAACGAGAGTGTTCTTAACTACAGCGTAGTTAACGTTGTTCTTACGGAGTTCACGTCTGAGTTCGGTATCAGCTTCAACGGTAAGACCTTCGAAGCTAACGAGAACACCGGCGGAAGTACCCTTAAGACGTTCTGCAAGCTCACTTACGACAGCTTTCTTAGCGGTCAGTATTTTCTCACTGGGCATAATTTCACCTCCAGAATTATTTGGCTACCGTGCTTTTCACGGTATGAGGTGTTACAAAAACAAAAGCTCTTTTGTTCAAGACAAAAGAGCGTAATAAGGCAGAGATATTATTCAACTCTTCCTCGATAGGCAAAGGAAACCTTTTTACGCCGAAGCACCTATTGTCTTTGGAACTGCTAAATTATATCATAAACGGTAGACCCTGTCAAGGGTTTTTTTAGTTTTTCTTTATGAACTTATTGTAAAATATCAGATAATAAGCATGGTGTCTTCCTTTAATACGTAGGTGTCTATCTCGCCGTCGGCGTTTTTTAGGCCGTTATCCGCCACCATTCTTTTGAGTGGGACAGAGTACTTTTTAGCTATATCCCACAGGGAGTCACCCTTTTGGGCGTAGCAGAGGAGCAGGGGGTAACTGTTTTCGGTTTTTTTATCCTCGCCCTTGGTTATGGCAGAGGCACAAGTTTTCTTTTCGGAAACGAAAATGCTTCCGCTTATTCTGCAGTCGGCACGGAATTCAAGGCTGCCGCCGTCAGTAACGTAGGCCAGGTTTTCCACGCAAAGCTCTGCATCTCCCCAGGCTCTTTCCAGGAGGGGCGCGTTTTCTTTTTTCTCTGATTTTACGGAGAAGGGTACAGCCTTGTTTGAAAATACCAGCTCTCCCTGGCTGTCAAGGGCAGTAAGACAGCATCCGAAAAAGCCGTTTAAGGTCACAGTGCCATCGTCGGAGGCGTAGATTCCCGCAGAACGGGGTTTAACAGAGAGGTCACATACCTTGCCGCCTTCGGGAATGTCAAGCTTTTCGACAAAGGTCAGTCTGTCATTTTTGTAAATCGCCGTGTCGCAAAGAATATCCTTCATTTCCGCCGTGAGCTCCCTTTTAGGGGAAAAGGCATCGGATATGAGCCTCTTTTTTTCGGTTTTGTAGCCTTGGACGGATATCGTTAGCTCAATATCGTAGGAGAGGGTCTTACTTTCTCCGGAGTCTATCACTTCCACCCTTGTGTCTGCGGGGCGGAAGGAGATAAAGGCCTCGGTGTCCTCCGACATATCGGGAAGCTCGATTATTTGGGAAACGGGAATCTTCTGCTCAAAGGCCTCCACCGTCTTTTTGGAGTCGGACCAAAGAACGGTTTTCAGGGTCATTTCTGCCTTTGCAATAAGCTTTCTGGCCATTTTCTTCGTTTCGCCTTTGACGATGCCTATATCGTAGCGGAGAAGTCTGTCGTAGCCCTCTTGCAGGGGGAGTTCATCGGAAAGACGGAGATTTTTCTTTCCAAAGCAGGATATGGAGCTTACGGAGGTTTCCACCGACTTGATTTCCACGTCAGAGTCATCTTCCGTGGCCGAGAGGACGGGCGTCTGTCCTGCAGCAAGTATCTTTTGGGTAAGATATACACCTGCTTTGAGGTGTATCTTCTGTGGGCTTAAGGCCCTGCAGTCAAAATAATCGGCAGAGGCTACCACGTCGGTAAAGCAGTTTTCGTCTGCCCCGTCGGCCTGAATGTCTGCCGAGTCGGAGAATGGAACCTTGGCAAAAACGCTGTTTATACTTCCGTTTTCCGCCTGATATATGACTCTGAACTCCACGTTGCCCTCGGATACCAGCTTTTTGCCGTATACGGCGGCGCTTTTAAGGGTGGCCACCGCTTCGGTGCCCACTATTCTCATTATGGGTGGGCAGTAGTCGGGGAGTATCGTATCCCCCTCCGCAAAGGCTTCTCTTTTTTCGGAGTAAAGACATTCGGTATAGTTTAGAAAGTCGTTTTTATAATTCATACTTCAAGACCGATCCTTTCCAATGGATAATATTCGCTTTCTATAAAAATATTATGATTAGGCCAAGAGATATATGTCTGCGGTTGACTTTTTTTAAGAGATGTGATATACTGTATGCTGTAAATATTACAGAGAGGTACAGATAAAATGGATACCACTGAAAAATTATTGAGAATACCCGAAAAGGTAGAGAAAGCTACCTCCTTTTTTTATCTTTCGGATGCAGATATATGCTCCTGCGAAAAAGGGGAGTGGTTGGAGTGGCTCAAGGCTCTTGTAAAGGCAAAAGAGCCCGACTTCGTATTTTCCCCAAAAGCCATTGATGAAGATATCGGTTGCGAGGTAGTAACTCCCACCGAAAGCCCCATTTTTAAGGACCTGGGCGGCGTTCACTATGTTATTATGCCCAACGATAAGACGCAGACCGTATGCGACATTGTAAAGGCTGACCTGGAAAAGGCTCCCGAAAAGAAGATTTTCCTCAACGTGGAGCTTAAAGAGGTGGCCAAGGCTCTTGCTTGCGTATACTCCAAAGAGGGCGGCGATTATGCCGTTGAGTGTGACAATGCCCTGTATATGAACACCTCTTCCTGCGGATGCGTAAGAGAGGTTACCTTTGATAAAAAGGAAAGGCTTTCTTCCTCTCTCTTCTATTTTGCGGATAAAAGAGAAGCGGTTTATAAAATGAACTGGAAAACCGTCCTTGAAAGTCGAGGAACCGAGGGTAGACCTTGTATTGACGGCGAATACGTCTATATCCCCACGGCAAACGACGAGTTCCCCAAGACCTGCGGCGTGTACAAGCTTGACGGCCGCGGCGGGATAGTATGGAAATGCCCCACCGAAAACTCAATTAACTGCGACCTTGCTGTAGGCGAAGATAAGATACTGGCCATCGACTGCGAGGGCAGGGTATATTATATAAATAAGGAAGACGGAACCGTAATTAATCAGACTCGCCTTGCCTTTGAGGGCAGATATGCCCGTATAGCTCTGACCTCCCGCCTTGGTGTGGCATATGCTACCGTTAACGGAAAGATTTTCGCTATTGATATAAATAAGGAAGTTATCCTTTGGGAAAATTCTGAATTTGCGGGCGACGATTTAAAGTGTCCCGACGTTGAGGAAAAGCTTCTCATTTGCGGTAATGAAAAGGGAATTTTCGCACTTTGCAGAAAGACGGGGGAAAAGGTTTGGGAGAATAGGGAAATTACTTCTTCCCGCAGAGGTACCCGTGCCCTTCCTATTATAAATAATAGATTTATCCTTGCTTCGGAAGATACCGTGTATCTGCTTTCTGCTGAAAACGGCGATATTCTCGGCGGCAAAAAAATAGAAGGTCTTTGCTTTGACCTTCCCTCACAGCCCCTTCTCCGCGGTGGACTTCTTTATATAGCCGCAAAAGGTAAGGGCGTGGCCGTTATAGAAGTGTCCGACCTTATTAAGTCGGAAGAAAAGAGTGAAATATCCGTAGCCGAGCCTGTTGATTTCTATATGAGCGAGGAAGGCAGAAGCATTATTGGTGATATACTCTACATTGACGGTTATCTCACCTTTACTACCAAAGAAGGCTTTATGAATATGGTTCACATTAAGACTAAAGACGTAAGAAAGAACCTCAACACTCTTTCCGGAATTCAGTCATCTCCCTCATACGTTCGCTTGCGTAAGTCAGGAAGAACACGCCTTGAATCCTTTGTCGTAACCTCAAGCCTTTGCGGAAAAATATTTGGAAACAGATTATAAAAATAGCCGCCGCCCTTGTGGGCGGCGGTGTTGTTTTTTTCTATTGACAAAAGCCGACAGCGGTGGTATAATTTGTATGGAAGGGGTGATGAATATGTGGTTATTGTTCGCTATTTTATCTGCCGTATTCGCAGCGTTGACTTCCATATTTGCAAAGGTGGGGATTGACGGAGTAAACTCAAATCTCGCTACCGCAATACGAACCGTTGTGGTGTTGGCTATGGCCTGGGGAATGGTGTTTTTGACCAATTCCCAGAATGGAATAATGGAAATAAGCCGTCGTAGTTGGATATTCCTTATTCTTTCGGGTA
>JAZRLW010000114.1:0-1645 GCA_045647025.1 Eubacteriales bacterium | reverse complement strand
GTCCCTAACCTAACAGGTTGCCCCTTTCCCCGAGGCCTTTCGGCCTCGGGGTTTCTGTTTTGAAAAACAGAAACCCGTGTGCTTTTGCACACGGGTAAAGGGGCTTATGTTTATTTTTTACTTTTCTCCCATTTCACCTTCGTAGCCTTCTACTTCGGCTGGGGGCTCAATAACGGTTTCGCGGTTTTCGCTTTCCGACTCCACCGCGTCGGGAGTTGCGTGGGTGCGGAGATAGTATATTATCTTGTCGTATGCTTCATTCTCAAGGTGACAGTAATTGTCGCTTGAAAGTTCGTTGGCAAGATAACCCTCTTCGTCCTTTAAAACGGAGGCAATATCAGCATAATAACAGTTGTATTTTTCCGCCAAGGCTATGACGGCTTGGTTATAGGTATCTATTTTGTAGTTATACAAATGCTTCTTTTCGCCCTCCACCGTCAGGGGAGTGGTGGACATTATCACTATCTTTATGCCGGGACAGGCCATCTGTATACGAAGGATAAGAGTGGCGTAGTGGGTAAGGTGATCTTTCATAGAGAAAAGTCCCACGTCATTAAGTCCCAGACAAATAAATACCGTTTTTGCTCCCATGTCCGCAAGAATGTCCTGGGGTTGGGTCTGTGCGCCGTTATATAGGGCGTGAATGGTAGTTTCCGAAGGGGTCTTCAAGGCCTCGTAGACTCCGTAGCTTCCCACCGCAATAAAAGATGCGTTGCTTAAAAAGTCGGGATTTTTCTTTCTCTTTTTAGTTGCGTAATTTCTAAGTCCAAGGGTTACCGAGTCGCCTAAAAATACCGCGTCGGTAAAGTAATCATAGTCCACCTCCGTGGTCTGGGCAAGGCAGAGCTTTGCATCCTCTTCGGTAAGGGAAACTATGGGATAAGGCAGGTCAAACTTTTCTCTTGGAAGCTCCACTACCTCTTCCTCGGGGTTCAGCTCCTCATTAGGGTCCAATAGTTCTTCTGGCGGAAGCTCATCTGAAGGATTCTCTTGGGGCTCTTCTATGGGATCCTCATTTACTTCGGGGTCCTCCGAAATTGCGGGAGTGTCGGGCACTTGGCCTTCACTCGGCTCGATATTGTCGGAGGGCAGCTGTTCATTTGGGTCTGTAATGGGAGGTGTATCCGCACCTGTATCCACAAAGGGATCGTCGGGCTTTTCTATGGAGCATCCTGCAAGAAGGGAAAGACAAACAGCCCCCGCCAGCAATAGGCTGACAAGTCTTGCAGTAAATCTTTTCATGTTGTGTGTTTCTCCTGAATAAAATCAGTCTATATAGGTCTTTAAAAGGGTCATTTCACCCTTTATCGTTGCTTTTTCCTTGTTTGCGGGTACAAATACCGTATCTCCCGCCTTCAGCTCAAGGCCCTCGATTTCGCCATTGCCTTCAATTACGGTCAGGGCAACGAAGGTGTCCTTTTCAGTAACATCTCCTTCGCCTTTAACCTTTATTTCCTCAACGGTAAAATATTTACAAGCAGAGAGGGTCTTGGTTTCCATGCCGTTTTTAACAAAGCTCTCTATTTTGTTTGCCTCAGCTTCAGCCTTTGTAAGCTTTGATACCTTTGCTGCCTTTTCAACGTGGAGCTCTCTGGGCTTTCCGTCAGCACCAAGTCTGCCGTAGTCGTAAAGACGGTATGTGAGG
>JAZRLW010000113.1:0-7034 GCA_045647025.1 Eubacteriales bacterium | reverse complement strand
CTCGCTGATGAGCTTTATAGCAGAGTCGTTGAGCATCTTTTCGTCTTCTTTGCTCAGGGTCATAATGGGAGCAACCACCACAGAGTCTCCGGTATGAACGCCTACGGGGTCGATATTTTCCATACCGCAGATGGTAATTGCGTGGCCGGTGGAGTCGCGCATTACTTCAAATTCTATTTCCTTGTAGCCCTTAACGGATTTTTCGATAAGAACCTGATGAACGGGAGAAAGATTGAAGGCGTTGATACCTACTTCAACAAGCTCCTCTTCGCTGTAAGCAAAGCCGCCGCCGGTACCGCCGAGGGTAAATGCGGGACGGAGAACTACGGGATAGCCGATACGTCTTGCAGCTTCCTTTGCCTCTTCAATGGAGTAGGTGATTTCGGAGGGAATTACGGGCTCGCCGATGGACTCGCAAAGTTCCTTGAACATCTCTCTGTCCTCTGCTCTCTCAATAGAGGCGCTGGGAGTACCGAGAAGCTCTACTCTACATTCCTTAAGAATACCCTTCTTTTCAAGCTGCATTGCAAGGTTAAGACCCGTCTGGCCGCCGCTACCGGGGATAATGGCGTCGGGACGCTCGTAACGGATGATCTTTGCGCTGCATTCAAGGGTGAGGGGCTCCATATATACCTTATCGGCAATAATGGTGTCGGTCATTATGGTTGCGGGGTTGGAGTTACAGAGAACTACCTCGTAGCCCTCCTCCTTAAGCGCAAGACAAGCCTGGGTGCCTGCGTAGTCAAATTCTGCGGCCTGGCCTATTACGATAGGGCCCGAGCCGATAATGAGAATCTTCTTAATGTCAGTTCTCTTTGCCATACTAATTCCTCCATATATCAAACGATTATTTACTAAGCTTTATATGCCACCTTGCCGTCGCAGACGGTAAGGAGACATTTGCCGAAGACCTTGCGTCCCGCAAAGGGAGTAGCCTTGCCCTTTGAAAGGAACTTTTCGGGGTCAACGGTGTATTCGGCATTCAGGTCAAAGGCGGTAAAGGACGTGCTTACGTCCACCTTAAATCCGAATCTTTCCGAGGGTTTTATACTCATAAGGGCCACAAGGCCGTTAAGACTAATAAAATCATTTTTTACAAGGTCGGTATAAAGAACGGGGAACGCGGTTTCAATACCCGTTATACCGAAGGCACTCTTTTCAAGACCTCTTGACTTTTCCTCCTCCGAGTGGGGAGCGTGGTCGGTGGCTATCATATCCACCGTTCCGTCCAGAATACCCTCAAGGAGAGCTACTCTGTCAGACTCGTCGCGGAGAGGAGGATTCATTTTGAATCTTCCCTCTTCCTGAAGGTCGGCATCGGACATTACCAGGTAATGGGGGCCGGTTTCACAGCTCACGTCAAGACCCTCGGCCTTTGCCTTTCGGATAAGCTCAACGCTTTCCTTTGCAGAGATGTGACAGACGTGGTAGGGACAGCCGGTCTTTCTTACCAGCTCAATATCCCTCTCAATGGGGCGCCATTCACTCTCGGAGCAGATACCTCTGTGGCCGTGAGTTTCGGCATATTTTCCCTTGTGTATGTATCCGCCGAAGAGAAGACTTTCGTCCTCGCAGTGGGCGGCGATTATCTTATTCAGCGCCTTGGTTCTCACCATGGCTTCTTCCATCATTTGGGGGTTCTGCACACCCTTGCCGTCGTCGGAAAATCCGATAACGTTTGGAGCCATTCCCTCAAGGTCGGCCATTTCCTGCCCCTTCTCCCCTTTTGTAATGGAGCCGTAGGGAATCACGTTTATAAGGGCGGACTCTCTTATGAGCTTGAGCTGCTCTTCAAGGCTCTCAACCCCGTCGGGCACGGGAGAGAGATTGGGCATTGTGCAAACGGTGGTATATCCACCCGCCGCAGCCGCCAGGGAGCCGGAAGCTATGGTCTCTTTATAAGAAAAGCCCGGCTCTCTGAAATGAACGTGAACATCAGCAAAGCCGGGGAAAATAGCAATATTATCAAAAACGGTAACTTCAGCGGCAGAAATATCAACCGCAGAAGCGAGAGTAAGCTCACCGTCAGCAAAAACAAAGTCGGAAACGCCGTCAATACCGCCAAAAGGAAGGTCGGTACCCGTGTAAACGCGGGAATTCTTAAACAATACGGCAGACTGTATCTTCTTCATTGTGAAACTTCCTTTCCGAATATCAAAGGATATAAAAAATGCCGTACCGACAAAAACGCCAAGGTGGGCATAATACGGTAAGGACACAGTGGGCCGCGGAGGACGCACTGCCCCCAAAAACGGAAAAATCTTCCGGCATCTCTGTACCGTCTTAAAGATTTGATATTCGCTTTAAATCGATTAATTATATCATAATCAGTCTACCTTGTCAATAGCGAAAATATGATTTTTTTAAAAGTCACTTTAAGTTCAATATTGTAAAAAATAGTCCTTAAACTTTGTGAGAATTTTACTCTTATTTTTCGTCAAAAGACTTGCAATATATAATAATGTATGGTATAATGCAAAGTATAATCATATCAGTTAAAAAGGAGTAACACCATGATAACAGGTTTTCATCATATTGCAGTAAAGGCATCCGACTTTGAAAAGTCCCTTTCTTTCTATAAGGACCTTCTCGGCCTTAAGGAAGTTAACGCTTGGGGCGAAGGCGACGAAAGAGCAGTTATGCTTGCCCTTGACGACAACTCCAGAATCGAGCTCTTTGCAGGCGGCAAAAAGTACGAAAATATGCAGAGCCCCTATATCCACTTCGCATTTAAGGTAGATAACCCCGACGAATACATAGAGAAGGCCAGAGCTGCAGGCTACGGCATAAAAATGGAACCCGACGATAAGGATATCCCCGGTCACCCCGGCTTTAAGGCAAGACTTGGCTTCTGCTACGGTCCAGACGGCGAAGAGGTTGAATTCTTCGCACCCATTGAAGGCTGCTAAAAAAGATTTTTAAAAGAGAAGGGAGAGATGCACTCTCCCCTCTTCTTATACTTTTTTTTCTATCGACCAGTTACGCAGTTCTTCCGCAAGCTCGACCTCTGTTCTCTCAACAGTCCTTTCACCGGGAAATCCCTCGGTGGCCTCCGCCATACATTTATAAATATTTACCGTGGCGCAGGTGGTATAGGCCGACGGAGGAAAGAGAAGCTCACGATAGTGGTATCTGTCACGATAAGGTTGTTTTTTTACCATATTTCCCCCCAGAACCAAACCTTGATTATTAAAAAAGAGAAGCCTTAAAAGGCTCTCCGAAAAGAGTATTTCCACAGTAAAACTTAATATACCGACTTCATTTTCCACATCACAAACGGCAAAAAAAGGAAGTAAAAAAAATGATTAAAAAAATCCTTTCAGTTACCCTTTTATGTGCATTAGCATTCAGTCTGGCAGCCTGCGGAGGCAATCCCGACACCGATGGTCTGAAAAGAAAAGAAGGCCCCGTTCTGGAAGTTTATGCAGAATATAAGGCCGAGGCGGAAGCGGCGGCAAGAGCTCTTATTGAAAGCGACCCCATTAACGCCGAAAATTCCACCGTTGAGCCCTATCCCATTTTGAGGGAATACGAGCCCGACTGGGAAGACGACCAGAACGAAAAAGAGGTCAGCGAGGGCATGCTCTACATAAACTCCCCCGAAGCCATTGAAGAGGGTGTGTATATAGGCTACAACGACTGGTACTTCTACGAGGACACCATTGAGGACTTTACAGGAGAAAATCTCTTTACCGAGGGGCAGCTCCGTCAGAAGCTTAACGAATACAAAAAGCAGTATGACTATTGCAAGGAAAACGGCATAGCCTACTATCTGACCTTTGCCCCCAACAAAAACAGTATATACCCCGAATATATGCACGAAAGCTACACCGAGGCCGAATACAAGCGCCTTGACCAGCTTATCGACTACATAAAAGAAAACAGCGATATTCCCGTAATCGAATTAAAGGATGACCTCCTTGAGGCAAAGGCGGAAAACCCCGATGTGTTCCTTTACCACAGACTTGACACCCATTGGAATCAGCACGCGGGCTTTATCGCCACCAACGCGCTCCTTACCGAAATACAGAAGGACTTCCCTGCAGTACGGCTCCTTAACAAAAGCGATTTCCGTATAGATTATATGGAAACCTACATGAAGGACCAGGCCTGGTATCTAGGATATTACGATTCCTTTATTCAGGAAGCTCCCCAGTATACTCCCATCAACGGATGGAAAGCAGAGCTTACGAGCATAGACGATAAGATGTTCGGACAGTTTGAATACTCCTACGTATGGCCCGACGGATATCAGGAATGTAACCACGAATGCACCTTCGTCAACCCCGAAAAGACCGACGCTCCATCGGTGGTAATGTTCAGAGATTCCTTTGCCGTTCTTATGATTCATTTTATGGCAGAGTCCTTCTCCGAGACCGCCTTCTATTGGGAGGATTTTAACATTATCAAGCTCAGAATGCACGACGCAGATATCGTTGTGGTTGAGATAGCCGAAAGAGCAATAGCAAACTAAAGAGGAGAGAAAGTTATGAAAAAGTTTTTAGCATTAACACTTACAGCCATTCTTGTTTTGGGTCTTGCCGCCTGCGGCGAACCCCAGCATACCCACAGCTTCGGCCAATGGCAGCAGAACGAAGCCGAACACTGGCAGGAATGTGACTGCGGCGAAATAAATGGTAAAGCTGCCCACAACGGCGGCGAAGCCACCTACGATAGCAAAGCCGTATGCGACGTTTGCGGTATAGAATACGGCGAAGTGCTTGAACAGCCCCAGCCTGACCCCGAGCCTGAACCCGAACCCGAACCTGAGCCCGAGCCCGAACCTGAGCCCGAACCCGAACCTGAACCTGAACCCGAACCTGAGCCTGAGCCCGAACCTGAGCCCGAACCCGAGCCCGAACCTGAGCCCGAACCCGAGCCCGAACCCGAGCCTGAACCCGAGCCCGAGCCCGAACCCGAGCCTGAACCCGAACCCGAGCCTGAACCCCATACCCACAGCGGCGGCACGGCCACCTGCGTAAACAAGGCCGTATGTGAAGGTTGCGGCGAGTCCTACGGCGAAAAAGATAAGACTAACCATACAGGTAACACCGAGCTCCGCAACGCAAAAGAAGCCACCGAAAACGAAGACGGATACACGGGCGACACCCATTGTACCGACTGCGGAGAAAGACTCAAGAAGGGTGAAACCATAGCAAAGACCCACACCCACAGCACCGACGGTAGCTGGAAATATGATGAGGACGAACACTGGAACGAGTGCTCCTGCGGTGAGGTAAGCAACAACGCTCTTCACACAGGCGGTACAGCAACAGCAACCGCAAAGGCTATCTGTGAAGTTTGCGGCCAGCCCTACGGAGAAGTTGACCCCACCAATTTCGTTAAAAAAGAAGGCAACAAGTACACAGTATACAAAGAATACAAGAGAGAAGCCGAGGGCAGAGACTACGACCTTTTGGACAGCGGAATAATCAACGGCGAAAACCTTAAGGCAAAATTCCAGCCCCTTATGGAATACGATGAAGGCAAGAGCAAGAAGGGTAACGGAGGTAACGTATCCCTCTCCGCTCTTTGCATTAACTCATACGATGCAATACAAGCGGGTGTATACATAGGATACAACGACTGGTATTTCTATCAGGACTCCATTGAGGACTTTGAAGGCACAAACCTCTTTACAAATAAGGAACTTAAGAGCCAGCTTGACACGTATGAGCGTTGGTATGACTACTGCAAGTCAAACGGCATAGAATTCTATTTAAGTTTTGCCCCCAACAAAAACACCATATATCCCGAATATATGTACGAGGGCTACCATAAAGCCGACTTCAAGCGTCTTGACCAGCTCATTAAATACATAAGAGAAAACAGTGACATCCCCGTTATTGACTTCAGAGATGCAATCCTTGAAGAAAAGGCGGCAAATCCCGGCGTTGACCTTTATCACAGACTTGATACCCATTGGAATCAGCACGCCGCATTCGTGGCCACCAACGCTCTTCTTAAAGAGATACAGAAAAAGTTCCCCGCCGTACAGCTTCTTGACAAGAACGACTTTGCCATAAAGTATTACGAAAGCTATATGAAGGACCAGGCCTGGTATCTGGGTCATTACGACGCCTTCCTTCAGGTAGCACCTCAGTACCTCCCCCTTAACGGCTGGCAGGCAGACCTTGTAAACTGTTCAGCTGACGCTTTCGGTCAGTTCAGATTAGCATACAAGTGGAATGACGGATTCCAGGAAGGCAACCACAAGTACAGCTTTACAAATTCCTCCAAGGCAGACGCTCCCTCTGCTGTAGTATTCACCGACTCTTACGGTGCCCCCATGCTGAAGTTCCTTGCGGAATCTTTCTCTGAAACAAAGATCTACTGGGAAGACGTAAGCCTTTCTTACATCAAATCCGCAAACCCCGACGTGGTTATCGTTGAGATTGCAGAAAGATTCCTTGCAAACTGATTTTAAGAATTCTCCTACGGACCGAGCCACATGCTCGGTCCTCTTTTTGACAATTTTTTAAAAATAACATCGTACGGGTTGATTTTCACCCGCCAATGTTGTAAAATTGAATATAGTAAAAAAATAATTACATATAAGGAAGAGATCAGACTATGAAGATACTCGTTATAAATGCAGGAAGTTCTTCTGTAAAGTATCAGCTTATTGACATGAACGGCGAAAAGGTTCTCGCAAAGGGTATTTGCGAAAGAATCGGTATCGACGGCGGCAACTTTAAGCACAAGGTTCCCGGCAGAGAAGATTACGTTCTTGCCGTTGATATGCCCAACCACGCTGAGGCTATCAAAATAGTAGTTAATACCCTTACCGACGAAAAGCTCGGTGTTATCGGCTCCATGAGCGAAATCTCCGCAGTAGGACACAGAGTTCTCCACGGCGGCGAAAAGTTCTCCGGCTCCGTTATTATTGACGATGCAGTTATCGCAGCTATTGAAGAATGCTGCGAGCTTGGTCCTCTGCCCAACCCCCACAACCTTACCGGTATCAGAGCTTGCGAAGCTATTATGGGTAAGGACGTTCCTCAGGTTGCCGTATTTGACACCGGTTTCCATCA
>JAZRLW010000112.1:0-3904 GCA_045647025.1 Eubacteriales bacterium | reverse complement strand
GCAGTCCCAAGCCCATCTGGGGTTGCCGGACTTAGCGGACATTGTTTCAACAACTTCTTCGTTAAGACCGAGGTTGAGGATTGTGTCCATCATACCGGGCATGGAAGCTCTTGCACCGGAACGAACGGAAACGAGAAGGGGGTTTTCCTTATCGCCGAACTTCTTGCCGGTTACTTCTTCCATCTTACCGATATATTCGATAATCTGTGCTTCGATTTCGGGATTGATCTTTTTGCCGTCCTCATAGTACTGGGTACAAGCTTCAGTAGTGATAGTGAAGCCCTGGGGAACGGGAAGACCGATCTTTGTCATTTCTGCGAGGTTTGCGCCTTTACCGCCGAGGAGCTCACGCATATTAGCGTCGCCTTCGGTGAAAAGGTAAACATACTTTTTAGTAGACATGTGTAATCTTTCCTCCTGGTTTTTTATCAACAATGATTATAGCACAATAATCGTGAAATTACAACCCCCAATAATGGAAAATTTTTATCAAATTTTCAAATTATACTTGTATTGGAGTTGAATTTATGATATAATAAGTACATAATTTATAATGAGGAGTGTTTTTCTCTGTCAGAAAGACCCTGAAAAAGGCCAAATGACGGAAGAGAAAAATGTTTGGATATGGATACCTACATTATCGTCGGCCTGGGCAATCCGGGCAAGGAATACGAGTTTACCCGCCACAACGTGGGCTGGCTTGTTCTTGACCATATTGCCAAGGAGCTTGACGTAAAAATAAAAAAGATAAAATTCAAGGCCACATACGGCGAGGCCTTCGTGGGAACGAAAAAGGTTGTCCTTCTCAAGCCCCAGACCTACATGAACGCTTCGGGCGAGGCAGTAAGGGCGGCGGCCGACTTCTACAACGTCCCCTCCGACAGAATAATCGTTATAAGCGACGATATTTCCATGCCCGTAAACAAGCTCCGCATCCGCAGAAAAGGAAGTGCGGGCGGACATAACGGACTAAAAAGTATTATCCGTCATTTAGGGACGGACGAATTCCCCCGAATTAAAGTAGGCGTAGCGGACAGAACCGACGGTAGAGATCTTGGAGATTGGGTTCTGGGCAGAATAACCGAAAAGGACGGCAAGGGACTTGAAGAGAAGTTCGGCAAGATATACACTGCCGTCACAGACATTATAAACGGAAACATAGAAAAGGCTATGGCCGACTGTAACAAGAGCGACGAATAATAATGAAGCATTATCTTGAATGGCTTACACTGACAAAAGAATATCAAGAGCTTGAAAAAGGCGCGGCGGAGAACAAAACCTGCTTCGCCTTCGGTCTTTATACGGAAA
This sequence comes from Eubacteriales bacterium, assembly GCA_045647025.1. GTDB lineage: Bacteria > Bacillota > Clostridia > Oscillospirales > UBA644 > JAZQLP01. The sequence continues at coordinate 2,596 of JAZRLW010000112.1, read as the reverse complement.
AAATCTATATGGCCGCCCTTCTTTGCGAAAGGCTTAAAAAGAGAGCATTTATTATAGTGCCCGACGAGGAATCCGCCCGTAAGGCTCACGACTTCCTCTCCACCACAGCAGGAGGCTCCTGCGTTTTTCCGCCCAAGGACTATAATTTCAGAGCCATTGAAAGCTCCTCAAGATTTATTGACAACACAAGAATAGAAACCCTTGCACACATCAGGCGCCGCGACAGGTCTGCCATAATAATCCCAGCACAGGCTCTTTCGGGCCTTGTCCCCTCCCCTGCCGACTATAAGGAATTACATCTTGAAAGGGATTCAACCTTCCCCTTTGAAGAGCTGCCCCAAAGGCTTACCGAGCTTGGGTACGAGAGATTTTCCACCGTTGAGGGCGCGGGACAGTTTGCCGTAAGAGGCGGCATTGTGGATATATTCCCGCCTTCCGAAGAAGTCCCCTACCGAATCGAGTTTTTCGGCGACGATATTGACAGCATTTACATTTTTGATATTAATACCCAGCGCCGCACCGAGCAAAAGGACGACCTGACCGTTACCCCCGCCAGAGAAAGGTCGGAAGCGGCCATAGAAAAGATACTCAAAGCCATTGAGGGCATTGAGGACAACGAGTTTGTAAACGAGGACAGAGAGCTTCTGGCCCAAGGCATAATCCCCGCCCACGACAGATATCTGCCCTTGCTATACAGCACCCCTGCATCCATTCTGGACTACGTAGAGGACGACGACATCCTCATGATGTGGGATTACCGCGAATGTCTCAACGGCATCGACGGAGCGGAATTCAGAATTTCCGAAGACATCAAGACCATGACCGACGAGGGATGCGTATTCCCCTCAAAGGACTATTTTATCAGCAAATCCCTTGTTCTTGAAAAGATAAAAAATCCCCTTATTCTGGGCGCAATTCCCATAAGCATAAACGAGTTTCTACCCGATAAACTCCTTGAATTCAAGGTAAGACAGACCGAATTTCTCTCCCTCGCCCTTTTTGAGGAAGAGGCCGCCGCCCTTATAAAGGAAGGCTACGAGGTATGCGCCGTTGCCCCCGATTCGGATGCGGAAGAAAAGCTCCGTCAGGATATGGGCGGACTGAGGATACAGACCGCCGTGGGCAATCTCCCCTGCGGAAATATACTGCCCGCCGTAAAGAAGGCGGTATTTGAGTTCCGCCAAAAGGCAGTAAAGAAGAAAAAGAGAAAGAGCAAATACAAAAAAGGCGAATACATCAAGAGCTTTTCGGATATTCAGAAGGGCGACTACGTGGTACACACCGACTTCGGTATAGGTATGTACGACGGTATTCACAAGGTTGAAACCAGAGGTACAGTAAAGGACTACATCAAGATACTTTACAAGGGTACCGACGTGGTATATATCCCCTGCGACCAGCTGAATATGATATCAAAATACAACTCGGGCGGAGAAGGAAATCCCAAGATAAAGCTTTCAAGTCTGGGAAGTAACGAGTGGCAAAAGACCAAAAGCCACGTCAAAAAGGCCGTCCGTGACCTTGCCGACAAGCTCATTCTCCTTTACGGAGAAAGACTCAAGCTTCCCGGCCACGCCTTTGCCCCCGATAACGAGTGGCAGAGGGACTTTGAGGCCGACTTTGAGTTTGAGGAAACAGAGGATCAGCTCAAGGCCATAGCAGACATTAAGCAGGATATGGAAACGCCCCGCCCCATGGATAGACTCCTTTGCGGTGACGTTGGTTTCGGCAAGACAGAGGTTGCTCTCCGCGCCATATTCAAGTGCGTAATGGACGGAAAGCAGGCCGCCCTATTGGCGCCCACCACCATCCTTGCATATCAGCATTATCAAACAATGCTCAAGAGATTCAAGAAGTTCCCCGTATCGGTGGAGATGCTTTCCAGATTCAGGTCAAAAAAGCAGCTTGAGGCCGCCGTTTCCGACCTGAAGAAAGGCAAGACCGACGTTGTTGTGGGCACCCACAGACTTGTGTCAAAGGACGTGCAGTTCAAGGACCTCGGCCTTATAGTAATCGACGAAGAGCAGAGATTCGGCGTAGCCCATAAGGAGCACCTTAAGGAGCTTTCAAAATCCGCCGACGTCCTCACCCTTACAGCTACCCCCATCCCCCGTACACTTAACATGTCCCTTTCGGGCATAAGAGATATATCAATGCTCACCGAAGCACCACAGAACAGATACCCCATAACAACCTATATTGCGGAACACGATATGGGCATTGTGGCCGACGCCATAAAAAGAGAGGTATACAGAGGTGGTCAGTGCTTCTATCTGTATAACAAGGTGGAAACCATCTACAAAGTGGCCTCCGAAATAGAAAAAGCCACAGGCGTAAGGGTATCCGTAGCACATGGCAAGATGTCAAAGTCGGAAATCGCCGACGTATGGCAGGAGCTTGTGGACGGTGAGACCGACGTTCTTGTATGCACCACCATAATCGAAACCGGCGTTGACGTTCCCAACTGCAATACCCTTATAGTTGAGGATGCAGACAAGTTGGGGCTTTCACAGCTTCATCAGATAAGGGGCCGTGTGGGAAGAACGAGCAAGCGTGCCTACGCATACTTCCTCTACCGCAAGGGCAAGACCCTCTC
>JAZRLW010000111.1:0-6297 GCA_045647025.1 Eubacteriales bacterium | reverse complement strand
ACCATCGAGATCGACGATAGTCAAGTCAACGCCCAATATAGATTCATATTTATCTTCGGAAAGCCGTTCATTCAAAAAATGGACGGCTTCCTTTTTATCTACGCCACTTTCTATTAATTTGCGCAATACAAGCCCGCATTCGGAACTCTGCTTAGAGGCTCTTACACCACTACCCATTCCATCTAAAAGGCATATTACGTGTTTATTGTCCTTGGTAACAAAGGTGACGGCATTATCACCGCTTGCCGTTTCCCCCTTTTTAGTGCAGGTACCCTTGGATATTAAAAGCTTCTGACAGCTATTGCTATCTTTGGGTTTTGAAAGCACGTTTATAAGCTCCCCTATTCTGTCACAGTGATCTTCAAAATGAGAAGGAACTCTGGTAAACCCGTTATTCTTCAATTTTAAAAACACGTCAGCGGTATAATCATGGTCCCTGACCCAACATATAAGTTTTTTATTGCAACCCGCACATACGGGATTCGGCTCTGCGCCCTTGTTGCCAATATAGGTTTTTCTGGCTTTAATTTTAGCCCCTTTTTTAACCTTTTGGCCCATGTGAGAAAAGAAAACCTTATCGCAAACAGTTCCAAGAAGGCTGTACGGTAAGGTTATGTAAATAGCTCCACCCATAATCACACAAAGAAGATTTGTCCAAGAATTTAAACTTCCTTGTTGGTAAATCAGTATCAAAAGTGACGATAGGCTCGTTGCGGCAACTGTAAAATATCGGGGCAAATCCCTTAATAGCCCACCAATAACGGCGCATGCAGCCACACTACCCAGGGTTGTCCATGTAAACAAGCCGGATATTACATAAAAGATATCTACAATTAATCCGAAAGCAAATCCTTTCAGCATCCCACCGTAGCGCCCCACAGCAAATACACTTAAAACTGTAAGAACATACGCGCCGTAAAAGCCAAAGTTTTCAACATGAGCTAATCCGCTTAATACAGATGCAACGAACACCGATTTACTAAAAAATGCTATACTCTCCCTATGCGAAGTACGACGTTGCACCTTTATATTACCGTGATAATAAACAACGCCGCCTATACCGGCAATTATCCCACTTAAAGCAAAAAGCATATTTTCCGTAAAGGTATATTTTGCGGTAATAATTCCCAGAATCTCTGCCAACAATGTCCCCCAGACAACATAGAAAAAGGTGCCAGAAATTCCATTTACAGGCATCTTTTTCTCAAGAAGCTTTTTGAGCAAGAAGCAAAATATGCATGCAAAAACATACCTATAAGAATCGGAAGAAAATATAAAATATCCTACAAGGGCACCCATAACGCCGAAGTTGCCGGATATTGAGCTGTAAGCAAGCCCAAAAGGAAACATCCCTCCAAGGGATATTGCAGACAGCAAAAAGCCAAAGAAAAACTCAAAAAAACCTTTTGCTATACGTACAAACTCGTACTTACCAATGTATATCTCTCTTTCGTTGCGAGTTTTCATTATAAACCATACCTCATACCGTCTTTTGTTGTGTGTTTAATAATCATACCACACATCCACAGTAAAAAAATGTCAAACGGACAAGGGTATGGGATCTACATATTTATTTTTAGCAATAAAAAAGCCGAGAGAAAATTCTCTCGGCTTTTCTTTACATATAAATATCAGGTCTGCTTATCGGTCTTTTTCATAACTTTAAGATTACCAATTTTCTGGGAGCGCTTATCAAGCTCTTCCAATATCATATCCGCAGAAATGCCTTTTTCAACGGCCATTACAATAAGATGGTATATCAAGTCGCAAACCTCTCCGGTAAGAGCCTCTTTATCGTCTTCCTTTGCTGCAATAATAGTTTCGGCAGACTCTTCGCCTACCTTTTTGAGTATCTTGTTTATACCCTGAGAAAAGAGATAGCAGGTATAAGAGTTTTCAGAAGGATTGGTTTTTCTGTCAGTTACAACCTCAAACAAATCTTTTATTACGTTATCGTTCATCATATTAATCTCCTATTTCAAAGTTCCACAGATTTATAAAAACAACTTCTTCTTCCCGTATGACAGGCAGGACCTATCTGCTCAACAGAAATCAAAAGGGTATCATTATCACAGTCAGCCCTTATACTCTTAACAAACTGAAAATGTCCCGATGTTTCGCCCTTGTTCCATAGTTTCTGACGACTACGTGAATAAAACCAGGTTTTTCCGGTTTCAAGGGTCAGTCTAAGACTCTCTTTATTCATATAGGCTAACATCAACACTTCACCGTTGTTGCAATCGGTAATAATAGTAGGGACAAGTTCTAACTTTTCGAACATATCCTCTACGTTTACAATAAGCTTTTCTTCGTCCATAACAAACCTCTACCCTATCTACGTACGGGGATTCCTTTACTTACTAAATGTTCTTTCACCTGAGGAACGGTAAGCTCACCAAAATGAAAAAGTGAAGCGGCCAAAGCTGCCGAGGCTTGAGTTTGCTCAAACACGTCGGAGAAGTGGTCAAGACAACCACAGCCACCCGATGCAATTACGGGGATTCTGACGTTTGAAGAGATAAGATTGGTTATCCCTATGTCAAAGCCTTTTTTTGTTCCGTCTGCATTCATAGAGGTGAGCAATATTTCGCCTGCGCCAAGGCTCTCTACCTCTTTAGCCCAAGCCAAGGCATCTATTCCGGTATCAATTCTTCCACCGTTTATAAATACGTGATATCCCGAAGGTGAATCGTCAAATCTCTTAACGTCAATAGCCACAACAACGCACTGACTTCCGAATTTATCTGCAGCACGAGATACAAGATACTTATCTCTTACTGCGGCCGAATTTACCGATACTTTGTCGGCACCTGCACGTAATATCTCCTTGAAATCTTCTGTAGATGAAATACCTCCACCCACAGTAACGGGAATAAAAGCCTGAGAAGCCGTTTTCTCTATAATGTCTATCATACAGCTTCTACCCTCATGGGTAGCGGTTATATCAAGGAATACTATCTCGTCAGCATTCTGTCTGTCGTATTCCTTTGCAGCCTCAACAGGGTCACCCGCATCTATGAGGTCAACGAAATTTACGCCCTTCACTATTCTGCCCTTATTTATATCAAGGCACGGAATAATTCTTTTTGCAAGCATCTATTTTCCCCTCGTTATAATATCTCTGAAAGCTTTAAAGTCCCCGAATAAAGGGATTTTCCGCATATAGCGCCATAAATACCCATAGCCTTAAGCTTATCTATATGTTCTTTGTTCTTGATACCACCACTGGCAGTTATATCCATCGATACTGTCTTGGAAAGCTTCTCAAGGTGATCAAAATTAGGTCCTGCAAGAGTACCATCAGTTTGAATATCGGTATAAATTATATGTTTTACACCAATATCTTCCATCATTTTTGCAAAGGTTATATAGTCAACGTTTGAGGTGGTAGTCCAGCCCCAACCTTTAACGATACCGTTATCAGCATCAATGCCGATACTTATACGCTCTGCGTACTTTTTAACGGCTTCCTTTGTAAAATCAGTATCTGTAAGAGCCGCTGTACCGAGGATAATGCGATCAAGACCGGCCTCAACGTAAGCGTCAATATGATCCATGGTACGTATTCCGCCGCCGATCTCACAAAACATTCCCGTCTGGGCTTTTATGTCGGTAATAACTTTCATATTTACGGGCTTTCCCTCAAGAGAGCCGTCAAGGTCAACTATATGAAGGTTAGTTGCACCCTGTGATTTAAAGTCAAGTGCAGCCTTAAGGGGGCTTTCATAAACCTTTGATACGGTATCAAAATCACCCTTAAAAAGTCTTACGCACTCGCCGTTTTTTATGTCAGTTGCAGGAAATATCTGCATTAGTCAACATCCTTTCCGCCAAAGCAGAATTTTCGGATAATATCCAATCCCATTTCACCGCTTTTTTCGGGATGGAACTGCATACCCCATACGTTACCCTTTCTCACCGCGGCAACTATCTTTTTACCGTACTGAGTATAAGCTGTCACGTTTTCAGAGGGGGTAATTGCCTCAAAGGAATGCACAAAATAATAGTAGTTACCCTCTGCACCATCCAACAATGGGTCATTTTCATTTAAAATAAGGCTGTTCCAACCCATATGGGGAATCTTCAAACCTTCGGAGAAAGCAATAGGACAAACCTCGCCGTCAATCAGACCAAGGCCTTCACATTCGCAAAACTCATGGCCCTTCTCAAACAAAAGCTGCATTCCAAGGCATATACCGAGGAAAGGCCGCTCCCCTATTTTAGTTTTAAGATAATCGAAAAGCCCCTTATCCTTAAGTGCCTTTACAGCATCGGGAAAAGCTCCGACACCAGGCAAAATAATACCGTCGCAAGCATCGAGCGCTTCAGGAGTTTCGCAAACGACGTATTCAGCCCCAACGTAATGCAGAGCTTTTTCTACGGAACGAAGATTTCCTGCTCCGTAATCAACAATACCTATTTTCATCAAAGAACACCCTTTGCAGACAACTCTTCGTTACTTCCCGTAGGAGATACAGCCACCCTGACGGCATGAGCAAATGCCTTAAAAATAGCCTCAATACAATGATGTGCATTATCACCGTAATTAAGATTTATGTGAAGAGTGGTATCTGAATTCATGGCAAACGCTCTAAAGAATTCTCTTACCATACAAGTATCAAATTCACCTACGCGTTCAGAGTTAAACTCTGCGTTAAATACAAGATATGCTCTTCCCGAAATATCAATTGATGCCATTGCAAGAGCCTCGTCCATGGGAATATAAAAGGTACCGTATCTTGCAAGGCCTTTTTTATTGGACAGCGCTTCAGAAAAAGCTTTTCCCAAAACGATACCGATATCTTCTACGGTGTGATGACAGTCAACCTGCAAGTCGCCTTTGCACTGCAATTCAATATCAATACCCGAATGAACGCAGAGACTGTTAAGCATATGGTCAAAAAAGCCAATTCCGCTTGTACCCTTAAAAACACCTTTTCCGTCCATATTTAAAGACAAAGTTATATCGGTTTCTTTGGTTTTTCTTATAATAAGAGCTTTTCTCATAACGATTCTACATCCTATAATAAAGATTATTTTAAAATATCACTTATCTCTTTAAAGACCTCAAGCAATCTTTCCACTTCTTCGGGTAACCCTGCCGAAATACGAAGAGCATCCTTAAAGCATCTGACAACGATTCCCTTTTGAAGCAACTTGTCCGCTATTGCCTGAGCTTTTGAGGTCTTCACATAAACAAAGTTTGCAAACGTAGGATATACAACAAAATCCGCATTGTTATAGGCGCATAAGCCGCCATACAAAATATCTCGAGATGCCTTTATACTCTCCACTCTCTTTTTCGCAAGAGGCTTATTTTTAAGAATAATCTCACCTATCACCTGAGAAATGGAATTAAGGTTATAAGGAGACTTGAGAGTTTTTATAACGTCTACGTTTTCTTTTGAAGATACGGCAAATCCAACACGAACGGAAGCGCAACCAAAACTCTTGGAAAGAGTCTTGAGTACCATCAGATTTTTGCGTTTTGAAGCGTCGGTAATAACGCTTTCATCAGCAAAGTCCATATAGGCCTCATCCACAATAAGAAGCCCCTCAACATTATCCGCCAATGTCAATACATCTTTTGCAGATAAAATCTGTCCCGTGGGATTACAGGGATTTGAGAAGATAACAACCTCAGAACCTTTTGCAAATTCTGCAAAGTTCATAACGTCAAAACCATCTACAGTACCCTTATCGAAGACTCTTACATCATTTTCTCCCAAAGTGGAATAAAATGAATACATTGAAAAGTCAGGCTTGGTTACAGTAACCACCCCGCCCTTTTTCAGTGAAACGGATAATATCAAAGAAAGAAGCTCGTCCGAGCCGTTACCAGCAACTACGCAGTCCTCATTAACACCGTAATAATCGGCAAATGCGGAACAGAGTTTCTTTGCGGAAGGGTCGGGATATCTGTCAAAATCCAAATTGCGTATTCTTTTAAAGATCTCCTCTTTTATACTGTAAGGCAAATCGTAGGGACTCTCATTTGCATCCAAACGAATCTGACCGGAAGTATATGTAAAAGGAATATAGGGCTCAAAGCCTTTAATTTTATCACCGAACATCAGTTACTAACCTTTCGCTTTAAGGCTATAAGTTTACTTATTGTTAAGTCTTACCTTTATGGAATTGGCGTGAGCGCCAAGAGTTTCCTTATTGGCAAGCTTTATAATATCCTCGCCAACCTTTGCAAGAGCTTCCTTATTATAATAAATATAGGAAGACTTCTTAACAAAAGAATCAACGGAAAGCTGGGAGAAGAATCTGGCAGTACCGGAAGTAGGTAAT
>JAZRLW010000110.1:0-47156 GCA_045647025.1 Eubacteriales bacterium | reverse complement strand
CCCGACAGAAATTTCTGTCGGGCTTTAAGTTTTTTATTGAATTTTATAGGAGTCTACCCCACGCTAATATCCATCGAAGTACTAATGATGAATATGCAGAATAAGAGAAGCAGAATACCTATAATTAGGGTTATACAAGCTCCTGCGGAAACTCTTTTTTTGTAAACGTACAGGGTTGGATTTTGGGGGTCAATATGTATGGTGTAGGTTTTGCCTACGGTAAGAAGCTTATCAAAAACTTTCTTTTTATAGGGGAAGAGCAGGGTTGATGTTATTTTCCGGCCTTCATAATAATATGTGAATTTAGGGTTTCGTGAAACAATTCCTCTGGAATTAGTTTCTATAAAATCGGTGCATTTCGCCTGAATGGGCAAGATGCATCTTTTTTGAGAGTACACTTGATAAAAGAAGGTAAATATCAATATAAAAGAAATTGGCAAAAACAGGCTGACAACTGTAAGCCTTTCTGACTTTATAAGTATTCCAAGTACGGCAAGCACGGGTGTTGCAAGGCATCCCGTCCCCCAACCGAGAAAAAATGCTTTTTTATATGTTTTTTCAAAAAATGCGGTAATTAGAAAACCAACACCCAATAAAGCACACATGCCCGATATAAAGAGAATTAGTGCGTGTCCGTCTGTCATATTTTCCTCCAAAGAATTTGATGTCCAAAGTATACCATAAAAAGAGCAGCGTGTCAATACGCTGCCCTTTTTATACTATTCCTTTTTAGCGAAAGATATTTCGCCGTTTTCGGAGGAAATCTGCACTGTGTCGCCCGCTTTAAAGGTGCCTTCAAGTATCTTTTCGGCCAGATTGTCTTCAATCATTGACTGAATGGTTCTTTTGAGGGGTCTTGCACCGTAAGAGGGGTCAAATCCTTTTTCGGAAATAAGGTCAAGGGCGGACTGCTCAACCTTGAGTGTGATACCCATAGTGCCCAGGCGCTGTGTAACGGTTGCTATCATTCCCTCCGCAATAAGAGCGATATCCTCTTTTTTCAGCTGACGGAAAACGATAATATCGTCTATACGGTTAAGGAACTCGGGGCGGAAGGACTGCTTGAGCTGGCTCATTACCTGCTCCTTTATTTTGTCCTGCGCCTTGCCGTAGCTTTCATCCTGAGGGGTGAAGCCCATGGAGGACCTTGTGTTTACAATGCTTTGGGCTCCCACGTTACTGGTCATGATGATGACGGTGTTTTTAAAGTCCACCTTTCGTCCCTGGGCGTCGGTGAGTATGCCGTCGTCAAGTACCTGAAGCATAACGTTGAATACGTCGGGATGAGCCTTTTCTATCTCGTCAAAGAGGATTACGGAGTAGGGCTTTCTGCGTACTTTATCGGTAAGCTGACCTCCTTCGTCGTATCCCACGTATCCGGGAGGGGAGCCGATGAGTTTGGAAACGGTATGCTTTTCCATATACTCCGACATGTCAACCCTTATCATGGCGTTTTCGTCGCCGAACATCACCTCGGCCAAGGCCTTTGAAAGCTCGGTTTTACCTACGCCCGTGGGACCCAGGAAGAGGAAAGAGCCTATGGGACGTTTGGGGTCTTTAAGTCCGACTCTGCTGCGACGGATAGCCTTTGATACGGCAATTACCGCCTCGTCCTGACCGATAACCCTTTCATGGATTATCTTCTCCATGTTCAGGAGCCGTTCACTTTCTTCGGAGAGGAGCTTTCTTACGGGAATTCCCGTGGAAAGGGCCAAAACGTCGGCTATTTCATTTTCAGTAACCGTCAGCTCCTTTGAGGAGGCCGTTGCGGACCACTGCTTACGCAATTCTTCAAGCTCTGCGGAGAGTTTTTTCTCTTCGTCACGAAGCTTTGCGGCGTTTTCGTAGTCCTGCTTCTTTACCGCATCTTCCTTTTCGGCGGCAATTCGTTTTACCTCGTCCTCTTTTTCGGTAAGGTCGGGAGGTGCGGTCATGTTGGATATTCTGATTTTAGAGGATGCCTCGTCCATAAGGTCTATTGCCTTATCGGGGAGAAATCTGTCCTGAATATATCTCTTGCTCAGCTTAACGGCGGCTTCAACGGCGCCGTCGGTAATTTTTACGTTGTGATGAGCCTCGTATTTATCCCTTATACCTTTAAGGATAAGAATGGAGTCCTCAACGGTGGGTTCTGCCACGATTATGGGCTGGAATCTTCTTTCCAGGGCGGCATCCTTTTCAATGTGCTTCTTGTACTCGTTAAGGGTGGTGGCGCCTATAACCTGCAATTCGCCTCTCGCGAGGGAAGGCTTGAGGATGTTTGCCGCGTCAACGGCGCCCTCTGCCGAGCCTGCACCTATGAGAACGTGAATCTCGTCGATAAACAGCACCACGTTGCCCGCTTTGCTCACCTCTTCGATGGCGTTCTTGAGTCTTTCTTCAAAGTCGCCTCTGTATTTTGCTCCTGCTATCATTGAGGCAATATCAAGGGTGACGACCCTTTTGCCCTTAAGAGTCTCGGGTACCATTCCCTTCACGATATGCTGGGCAAGGCCCTCTGCGATGGCAGTCTTACCTACGCCCGGTTCACCTATAAGGCAGGGGTTATTTTTCGTCCTGCGGCTGAGTACCTGAATGACTCTTTCGATTTCTTTACTTCTTCCGATAACGGGGTCGATTTTGCCCGCTTCTGCCATAGCGGTAAGGTCTCTTCCGAAGCTGTCAAGGGTGGGGGTTCCTTTGCTCTTTCCTCCGGGTCTGCCTGAACTTTTCGCGGCGGTGGAGTCCGCTCCCGCAAGTCCCTGCTGGGAAACCACCTCTTCAAATATTTCTCTTGCATCAGCGCCTTCGGAACGAATTATTTCTGCGGCCTTGCTCTCGTTTTCTCTCAAAAGCGCCATAAGGAGATGCTCGGTGCCCACAAGATTAGCTCCCGCATGACTTGCCTCGATTACGGAATTCTGTATAATTCTTTTAAGGCGGGGAGTTACGTCCTGAAGGGAGAGATTGGTGGGGACACCCGTGCCAATTTCTTCGGCTATTTTATTGAGAACCAAGGTGTCGGAAATGCCGAACTTTGACAGGGTTCTTGCTGCCATACTGTCACCCGTCTGGCAAAGACCTAAAAGCAGATGCTCTGTTCCGATATATCCGTGGCCCAGTTGACGGGCGGCTTCAATGGTGTTTTCTATTGCCATATTGGCTCTGCTTGTAAAGTTTTCAAAAATCATATACTGTGTTACCGTCCTTTCGTTGGAACGTGCTCTTTATCAAAGCTTTTTCAGCTCTTGGCGGAGTATCTCCGCTCTCTTTTTATCTCTTTCGTTGCCGTTAAGGTCCTCTCCTCCGAAAAGCATAATGTTATAGGGCTGAACCTTAAGGAAAAGCTCGTCAAGAGCCTTGGGGGCAATCTCGTTAAGTCCCTGTTCTGCGCCCCAGCGAAGGTCAGAAAAGAGCTTGATAAATTCTGCCGAGGACATAAGAGTGGAATATCTTAAAATTCCTTCAGCTCTGGCAATTCTGTCCTTGAGCTGGTCTTTTTTGAGAAGCTCTTGGCTTATCTCTTTTTCACTCTGGGTTATTTTTTCTGCGGCCTGAATGAGGCGTTCAATGGTGTCTGCTTCGCTGATGCCCATGGTTGTCTGATTTGACAGCTGATAGATGGCGCCGTTTGGGGCAGACCCCTCTCCGTACATCCCTCGCACGGTAAGACCTATCTTTGAAGAAGCGTTTATAAAACGTTCAATATATCCGCTTTCGGTAAGTGCGGGAAGATGGAGCATAACGGATGCTCTCAACCCCGTGCCTAAATTTGTGGGGCAGGCGGTGAGATAGCCCAGTTCTTCGGAGAACGCGTAGGGCATAAGGCCGTCAAACCAGTCGTCCACCTGGTTTGCCTTTTCCCATAGCTCCTTTATTCCGGCGGTGTTGGAAAAAAGTTGAAGACGGAGATGGTCTTCCTCGCCTATCATAGCCGATATTTTTTTATCATCGCTTAAAAGAAGGGCTTTGCCCTGTCTGTTGTTTGCAAATTCAAGGCTTATAAGATGCTCTTCAACCATAGCGCCCGCCTGAACGGGGGTGACCTTGGACATGTCTATATAGTTGAGCCCGTAACGGTTGTCGTCTTTAACTTTTTGGTGTATTTTATCGGTAAGATACTCTTTGTTATCTGCCTTTATTTTGGGTGAGAAAGGCAGGTCTTTGAAGTTTCTTGCCAATCTTATACGGGAAGAAATAACGTTGTTCATATCTGCGACCTTCCTTTCTTTTTAGTTGCCATTTTGGGCTTCAATCTCTTTTATTTTGTCGCGAAGAACTACGGCTTTTTCAAAATTCTCGCTCTTTACGGCCTCGGCCAGTTCCTTTTTGAGGGATTCTATGTCGGAAGTCTTTTTATTGCCGCCTGCGGAGGCGGGAGTTTTGCCCAGATGCTTTTTGCTTCCGTGGAGCTTATTGAGAAAACCATTAAGCCTGTTTTTAAAGGTGGAATAGCAGTTTTCGCACCCTGCTTTTCCTGTTCTGAAGAACTCTTCTTCGGTCATGTTGCAGTAGGAACAGGTGAGCCTTTCAACCTTTTTTGTGCCTCCCGAAAGAGATTTTGTCTGATAGTAGGGGGAGAAGAATTCGTTTAAAAGGTCGCCAAATCCAAAGTCCATATTTGAAGTTACGGTCTGGTTTACGCCTAACTTGGAGGCGCATTCGGAGCAAAGGAATACTTCGCTGGTCTTACCGTTTACAGTTTGCTTAAAATAGGTGTTCGCTACGTTTTTTTTGCAGTTTTCACAAAGCATTGTTTAATCCTCCGTGTACGTATTTATAATTTTATGTGTTTTGGTTATGTTCTTATTCATTTCGATGCGGAAATTGCCAGAAGCATATTTTTCAGCAGAGAGGAACGAAGCTCGTCTCTGTATTCTCTGGGTACCGTAATATATGATTTGTCCGAAAGAGCCGCGGACATGAGTCGGGCATCGTGGGGCTGTATGATACGGTTTGCCAGAAGGTTTTCAAGGATAATTCTCGTTTCGGTCTGGGTCAGAGAGCTTGGTATGCCGTTGATTACGTGCATAAGGGGAGAGGGAGCCGTAGAATATACCCTGCGGATCTTTATGTATCCGCCACCGCCTCTGCGGCTTTCGGTTATAAAGCCAAGCTCGGGGGTGAATCGTGAGGATATAACGTAGTTTATCTGGCTGGGAACTACGTTGAACTGCTGTGCAAGCTCGTTTCTTTTTATTTCGGTTTCTCCCTCGCTGTTTTCAAGCAGGCTCATAATAAAGGCGGTAATTATATCGCTGGAACGCATATCCATGTCCTCTTTTCTGTCTTTGACTTTCTTTGACCTTTGTCATGGCTATATTATACACCCGGCGGAAAAGATTTGCAAAGTTGATTAAAGGTCAAAAAAGGTCAAAAACGCTTTTTGTGTTTTGAAAACCCCATGTTTTCTTTTGTTTTCTCAAGATTTTAAAGTTTTTCGCAGTTTTGCTTTTTATGTATTCTTGTAATATCTGACTATAAAAGTATGGGTATATGTAAAGAGGTTTATACAAGGAAAAACAAAAAAGGCAGTCCGAAAAATCGGACTGCCCTTAAAAATCAGAGCTTATCTGAAAATGAACTTAAAGAACTTGGTCTTGCCAATAAGCTTTTCGATAACGGCGAATATCAGTATGCCGATAAATGCATAAACCGTTCCGAGAATTGCGCCCGCAATAATATCGCTGGGGTAGTGTACCTGAAGGTAGGCGCGGGAAAATGCTATGAGTATTGCCAACGGGTAAGCCCAGAAGGCGGCCTTTTTGTTTGCGTGGGCCATAATACACGCCCCTGCAAAGGAGCTTGCGGTGTGACCTGAGGGGAAGGAGAAGCTTGAGGGAGCGTGAACTATCATATGCTCGAGAATAGAGGGGTCGTTCGTAAATGGGCGAGGTCTTGCGATAAGGGGCTTGAGGACAATGTTGTTTATAAACAGCATTACCACAAGGGCAAGAGCCATCTTTACACCGTGCTTTCTGTACTTGGGAAGGATCATCATTATAATGCCAAATATGATCCAGATGATGCCTTCTTCTCCCAGATAGGTGAAGAAAATCATTATGTAGTTGAGTATAGAGTTGCAGACGTTTCCTCTTAAAAAGGCGAGGATGGCTTCGTCTGCAGATTGAATAAATTCAAGCATTCGGGTACCTCTTTTCGACTTTTTTCAACCATTAATATACCATATGGGGGCTGAATTGTCAATACAGAGGGGTGAAAATCGTGTTCAGATTTAAACTAATTGTTAAAAACAAAATAATAATGGGTTTTGGTATTGCTTTTTACAGCGATTATGTGCTATAATAAAATGAATTATTTTGTTTGAGGTGAATTAATAAAATGGAAACCAAAGAATTCGCTAAAAATATGCGAAAGCTTATACTTGAAGGTATTTACAATGCCAAGAGCGGACATCCCGGCGGATCCCTTTCCTGTACGGATATAGTTGCCGTTCTTTTTAATGAAGAAATGCGTATAGATCCCAAGAATCCCAAGGACCCCAACAGAGACAGATTCGTTATGTCTAAGGGTCATGCTTCTTGTACTCTCTACTCTGCTCTTGCCCTTAAGGGTTACTTCCCCACTGAAGATGTTAAGACCTTCAGAAAGATCGACAGTATTCTCGAAGGCCATCCCGATATGAAGTATATCCCCGGCGTAGATATGTCCACCGGTTCTCTCGGTCAGGGTATTTCTGCCGCTTGCGGTATGGCTCTTAACGCAAAACGTAAGGGTCTTGATTATCGTGTATACTCCGTTCTCGGTGACGGCGAGTGCGAAGAAGGTCAGGTTTGGGAGGCAATGATGTTTGCCGCTCACTACAAGCTTGATAACTTCTGTTTCTTCCTTGATTTTAACGGTCTTCAGATAGACGGTGATATTACCAAGGTTATGTCCCCCCTTCCCTTTGATCAGAAGCTCAAGGCTTTCGGCATGAATCTTATTGAGATTGACGGTCACGATTATGACCAGATCCGTTCTGCTCTTGCTCAGGCAAAGGCTACCAAGGGTATGCCTACCGCTATTCTTGCCCACACTGTAAAGGGTAAGGGCGTTTCCTTTATGGAAAACGTTGCTTCCTGGCACGGTACCGCACCCAACGCAGAACAGTTTGAAGAAGCTATGAAGGAGTTGAACGCATAATGGAAAAGATCGCATTAAGAGACGCCTACGGCGCCGAATTGGTTGAGCTCGGCAAAAAGTACGATAATATGTTCGTTCTTGACGCTGACCTTACCAAGTCCACAAAGACTGCAGACTTCGCAAAGGCATTCCCCGAAAAGTTTGCCAACTGCGGTATTGCAGAAGGTAATATGATGTCCACCGCTGCAGGTCTTGCATCCTGCGGAAATATAGTGTTCGCCTCCTCCTTTGCCATGTTTGCTGCAGGCAGAGCTTACGAGCAGGTAAGAAATGCTATTGCATATCCCAAGGCAAACGTTAAGGTCGTTGCTACCCACGCCGGTATTACTGTTGGTGAGGATGGCGCTACCCATCAGTGTCTTGAAGATATGGCTCTTATGAGAGCTATCCCCGGAATGGTTGTTATTTCTCCTTCCGATTCCTGGCAGACCAAGGCTGCTTTGAGATTCGCTTGCGAATATCAGGGCCCCGTATATATTAGACTTGGCAGACTTGCCGTTCCCGTAATATACGATGAAAACTACGTATTCACTCCCGGCTGTTACAACAAGATAGCCGACGGTACCGATATCACTCTTATGTATACCGGTCCTTTCTATGAAGCCGCTCTTAAGGCAAAGGAAATTCTTGCCCAGAAGGGTATAAGTCTTAAGATTCTTGACGTTCCTTCCATCAAGCCCTTTGCTGACGAGGCTGTTGCCGAGGCAGTTAAGGATACCAAGGCTATAATTACCATCGAGGACCATAATACCATTGCCGGCTTCGGTAGTGCAGTTTGCGAAAGCCTCTGCAATATCGGCGCATCCTGCAAGGTTGTAAGAATGGGTGCCTGCGATACCTTCGGTAAGTCCGGTACTCCTCTCGAACTTATGGCTAAGTACGGCATGGACGGCGAGAGCATCGCTGCCAAGGCCGAAGAGCTGATGAAGACCCTTTAATATGTGATTTTATCCTGAGAAGTTCCGGCTTTAGTCGGAACTTCCTCGGGGTTTGGAACAAACCGAGAATTTTATCGTCTAAAAGATATAGCTCAGTAGTTCAAAATTATGGAGGACTAAATATATGCAAACACACACCAAGTTTCATAAGGGAATAAGTCTAATACTGCTTGTCATTATGGCTCTTTCCCTCTTTGTGGCCTGCGACAAGGATCCTGTGGACGATAACACCCCTCCTGCAGTAGACCCCACCGTAGTTACCGGCGTAGGTATTAATCCTAAGGCTGAAGCTATTCTTGTTGAAGGTGGTCACGTGCAGTTAAATGCGATCGTGCTTCCCGTTACAGCTACCAATAAGAACGTTACCTGGACATCAAGCAATCCCGCTGTTGCCTCAGTTGATGCTAGTGGCTGTGTTACCGCAGTAGGAAACGGTGTCGCAACTATTATCGTTACTACAGAAGAGGGCCGCTTTACAGCAACCAGTACAATTACCGTTGATTTTCCCATCGCTGACCCCATTCTCGCGGCACAGGTTACTATAAACGGGGCTGAGAAGACTATGTACATCGGCGATAAGATAGCTCTTACTGCTACCGTATTCCCTCCCCAGACCACCGATACTTCCATTACTTGGAGCACTTCTGATGACACTGTTGCCACCGTTGACGAGTGGGGAACGGTAACTGCTCTTAAAAAGGGTGAGGTTACAATTACCGCAACTGCAGTTGGCGGCGCAAATGCCAGTGTTACCATTAACGTTAAGAAGCAGTCTTCAACCTCCGACACCGGTAATAGTGGCAACGGTGGTGGCGATTCCACAACCAGTACTAACGGCCTTTCCTTTGGTCAGAAGCCCAAATATCCTGCTGCATCTCTTGACAGTAACGGATTTTTAACCCTTGCCACCCCTGATATCCTTCAGAAATATCATGATTATAACAAGGACGTTGTTGCTTGGATATATGTCCCCGGCACCAACATCAATATACCCGTGGCGCAGAGATCTTCTGATACTAAGAACGAATACTATCTGTCCAGGGGTCTTGACGGTAAGTCCAAGGTTAGTGGTTCCTGCTTCCTTGATTTCAGAAATTCTTACGTTTCCACCAAGGGGCAGCTTCTTGACCATAACAATGTTTTCTATGGTCATGCCAAGGAAGACGATATTTTTGACCAGCTTGAAAACGTTACTCGTACCGACGAGTGGTTCAATAAGGAATCCAACAGATATGTTTATGTGAATACTTTGACCCACAGGTATGTTTTCAAGATTTTTGCCACATACTATATGGACACCAGTGCCATAGTTGGCGGTAAGAAGAACTCTGTTATCCAGGACGTTAATTTCAGACTTCCCTCTGATCAGATAATTGCTCTTTCTAAGAGTGACCCCACAGGCTTTCTTGCTGAAAGCAGCAAGATTAACGGCTTTAAGGATACAACAGCTTTCCTTGAATTCTGTAATTCTTGGAAGAGTCGTGTTATGACCAATTATTCCGAAGATGGCGTTAACTACGCATATCTTAAGAACAGAGATTTCGGAGTTACCGTTGATGCTGATGATGTAATTATCACTCTTTATACTTGTGCGGATCATAAGGACGTAAATAAGTATATCGTTCAGGCAGCGCTTGAAAAGGTTGAGCCTATCAAGTAATTTTGCCTTTTACAACTGAAAATTTTTCAAGAAAGGATGACCTTTATGCCGGACATGAAAGCTAATAAGCCCGAGCAGCGTATTGACGTTGCGTCGCCATCTGCTGACACAAGAAAAAAGCCCCGGCATAAGGTCATCTCGTTTTTTGTTCTTGCTGTTTGTGCTTCCGTATTCCTTTTTTCTGCGTATAACATTGTGAAGGATCTGGTAGAAAATGCGGCTACGGACAAAGTTGTAAGTGAATTTCAGGATGCGCGTCTTGAATATAATGAGGACGTTATTCTTGCTCCATCCTTGCCCGACGATAAAAAAGAGGATGAGGGGCACTCTTCCGAAGGACAGGTGTCTTCCGATGAGGATGAAACACCTCGTCGTACATTTAGGATAGTGTATGATGAGGTGGGAGAGACGGTTGAGTTCTTGCAGGCGCCTCTCGATACTGTAAAACAACGCAACGGGGATACCGTGGGTTGGTTTAATTTCTCCGATTCTACGGGGAAGGTTGCCGGGTTGCCCATAGATCTCCCTATAGTTTACAGCGGGGATAACGAGTATTATCTCAGCCATAATTTTGACAAAGAAGAGAATATAAACGGCTGGGTGTTTGTAGATTACAGAAACGACGCCGAGCAGTTGTCTTCCAACTACAACACTATACTTTATGGCCACGCTCGAAGTGACAATATGTTTGGTGGGCTGAAGTACCTCGATGTTAAAAAGAGCTGGTATAATGATAGATCCAATCATTACGTATATGTTAAAACTGTTAACGAAGATACCGTATGGCAGATTTTTGCTTGGTATGAGACCAGTGTGGAGGCAGAGACTGCCTCTATGTATAATTATATCCGAACTGCCTTTTCGGATCCGGTAGTGTTTGTTGAATTTTGCAATTCTCTGCAGAACAAAAACGAGATAGCGGCTTTTGAAAAATTTGAGTTTACCGCCGACGATAGGATACTCACTTTGTCCACTTGTAAGTCTTACGATAAGGACGTTCGAGTGGTTGTTCATGCGAAGCTGGTAAAGCTTGGTGTGTGGGAGTAGAGAGCGGCTCTTTTAGTTTCAAAAATGTCAAAAAAGATGTATATATTGCCAAAAAATCTTTTGCTCGTGATAGGAAAACAAGGGTGTTTTTCCACAATTTGCGGTGGTTTTGCGAAATGATTGTAAAGTATTTTTGAAAGATAATTTTTGGTCATTTTGCACAAGACAAAAAAGTTCAATTTGTTTGGCGGCATCAATATATAGATAAAAACCCAATATTTATCAAAACGGACACAATATATTGTGTCCGTTTTGTTATGCACGCATTACAAATGGTACATTTCTATGTGTAAAATTACACAATCTTGATGTATTCAGGGTGACGTTTTTGGCAATGTTGCACAAGCGGCAACATAAATACACATTCTTGTAAAATCTCTCAACCTGCGGGTTGTTGACTTTTCGGCCAAAAAGTATTATAATATATATAACTGCAAAGGGGGAAGGCTATGTTTTACCCTGCGCGGTTATCGAAAAATCGCCAAGGAAAGACATTGCTTGACCTCCGGTGATCATAAAAGTGCCAAGTTCAAAGCGGAAGTGTACCGTTTTGACGGGTTTTTTATTCTCCGAAATTAGGTTTTACGTGTTTTATTTCCTTAACGTGCAACAAAGCGTACCGAACCAAAAAATACCGATTCCACAGAGCAAAACGAATCGGTAAAACGACAGAAAAGGAAGGTGTATTGCAGTGCGCAAGAACAAAGTTTTGACGGTTGTCTGCATTTTGATAGCAATGCTTCAGCTCACGGCCGTTATTACTTTTGCAAACTCAAGCGGCAATGAATCCAGTGCATCCGACGTTCCCTTCATTCCCACTTACGTGGACGGAACCTTCGGCGCGTTCCTGGAGGATTATGCCAGAGCAGCAATCCCTGATGAAACAGTCTATTTTGACCTTTCCAATCCCTCCGCAGGTGAAAATTACAGCTACGGAACGGTTGACGGCAAGGACAATGTGCTGATCACTCAGGAAGACGGTTACGTGGAATTCATAGTAAACGTTCCCGCAACCGGTCTTTATTCACTGGGCGTTGACTACTACCCCGTCAAGGGTAAGGGTTCTGCCATTGAAAGAAATATTTACATAAACGGAGAGCTTCAGTTCGTTGAAGCCCGTGCCGCTACCCTCGACCGTATCTACAAGGACAATGTAGAAGACCTCAGGGATTTCGATAGCTTCTTTACCAGGGATGCTTACGGTAACGAAACCCGTCGCGAGCAGGTAGAGAATCCCTATTGGATCTACGGCGCAGCTTTTGAGGATGCATCCGCTTCTTACGACTATCCCCTCAAGTTCTACCTTGAAAAGGGTACTAACGTTGTAAGAATAGAGTCCCTCAGAGAGCCTGTTGCTTTCTCCGCCGTTTACCTTTACGGCGACAAGGATCCTATTTCCTTCGGCGAATTCATGCTTGATAATCTGGTTTATCAGACCGGCGGCGATCAGCTTATCGCAAAGTATCAGGCAGAATATCCCTACGGAAAGAATGACCCCACTCTTTTTGCTTCTTACGATAGAGCCTCTGCCGCTACCGAGCCCGCCAGTGTTGATACTATTAAGCTCAACTCTATGGGTGGTAACTCCTCCGGTACTCCCAGATGGAGTGTTTCGGGTCAGTGGATCGAATACAAGGTTGATGTTCCTGCCGCAGGTCTTTACAAGATCATCTTCAGAGCTCGTCAGAACACTTTGAACGGAAGCTTCGTAAGCCGTGAGATAACGGTTAACGGAAAGGTTCAGTTCGAAGAAGCTTCCAAGATCAAGATAGGCTTTAGTGATGACTGGCAGATAGTAACTCCTACCGATGAATACAATCAGCCCCTTCTCTTCTACTTTGAAGAAGGCGAAAACACCGTAAGATTTGAGGCTGTTTACGGCGATATGGCAGATATCATCAATGCTGTTACCGCTGTTATAGCCAATTTGAACGTCGACTCTCAGAAGATTCTGATGGTTACCGGTCCTTCTCCCGACAAGTACAGAGATTACGAGTTTGATGAAATCATTCCCGAAGTTATTTCTGACCTTAAGGCTCAGGCCGATATTCTGAGAAAGATTCATGACGAGCTTCTCAACATACTCGGTGAGAACGGTCAGTATACTGCTTTGGTTAAGAACATATACAATACTCTTATTACTCTTTATGAGAATCCCGACAGTATCGCTTCCGAATATTCGGCATTTAAAAATTGTATAACAAATCTTGGTTCGTGGTTGCTCGATATCCGCTCCCTTCCCCTTGAAGTCGACTACTTTATCATAGCTGAAGAAAATTACGAAGCTCCTGCTGCAGAAGCCGGTGTGTTTGATTCTCTTTGGTTTAACGTAAAGATGTTCTTCTCTTCATTCTTTACCGATTTCAACAGCATCTCTTCTTCCAACGGCGCTGAATATACCGAAACCGCTACCGTGTGGACCATGTCCGCCCGTGACCAGGCTCAGGTTCTTCGTCAGCTTATCGACCGTTCTTTCATTCCCGAAAAAGAGATAAACCTTTCAATGTCTCTCGTTCCCTCGGGCGCGCTCCTTCCCTCCATTCTTGCAGGTAAGGGTCCCGACGTTGTTTTGGGTATAGGTACAGAAGAAGTTATCAACTACTCCACCCGTAACGCTCTTGAACCTCTTGACGGTTACGAAGGCTTTGAGCAGATGGTATCCGAAAGATTTATAAAGAACGCTACTGAAGCTATGTCTGCTGAAGTTTACGATGAAAACGGCAACGTAGTAAAACATGTTTACGGTATGCCCGAAACCATGAACTTCCAGGTTCTCTTCTATAGAAGCGACATCATGGAAAGCCTTGGCCTTGCAGTTCCCAATACCTGGGATGAGGTTTATGAGGTTATCCCTGTAATGCAGAAGAGATATATGGAGTATGCTCCTCCCGAGTATAACACCCTCCTCTATCAGGCAGGCGGTTCTCTTTATAAGTATAGAGGTCAGGCTTCCGATATCGACTCTCCCGTTGCTATCGACGCCTTTATCCGTCATACCGAGCTCTATACCAACTACGGCCTTTCAATCGAATTCGACTTTGAAAACCGTTTCAGACAGGGCAGTATGCCTATAGGCGATACCGACCTTTACAACTTCTACAATAAGATGTCAATCTTTGCTCCCGAAATCAAGGGTCTTTGGACCTTCACCACCGTTCCCGGAACGGTTAGAGAAGACGGTGGCATTGATAAGTCAAATATCGCAACCTTCAAGTGTACCGTTCTTCTCCAGACCGCAAAGGAAAAGGAAAACGGTTGGACATTTATTGACTGGTGGACTAGTGATGAGATTCAGACCGACTTCGGCCGCGAAATTGAATCCGTTCTTGGTGCCGCAGGCCGTTACAACTCTGCAAACGTTAATGCAGTTCTCGCTATGAACTGGACTGCGTCTGAGGTTGACGCTATTGAAGAACAGTTTGCAAGCCTTATCCCCTATCCCGAAGTTATCGCAGGTTATTACACTTCAAGATACGTAGGCTTCGCATTCACCAGCGTTGTTGTTGACTTTGACGATCCCCGTGAAGCAATACTTAACAACGTTATGTACATTAATGAAGAAATCATTCACAAGCGTACCGAGCTGGGTCTTCCCCTCGATATGGTTGATGTAGACTAAGGAGGGTGATCATAGATGGCTAAAAAGCAAAAAGTTTCGAGCCTTTCAAGACAGAAGAAATATGAGAACTTAGACCTTATCGTCTTCCTTGGTCCCTACCTCATCACCTTCTTTACGTTTACGGTTCTCCCTGTTTTCGTATCTCTCGGCTTGAGTTTTACAAACTTCAACATGTTGGAAATGCCCGACTTCGTTGGATTTGATAACTATTCTAAGCTCTTCCTCAATGACGACATCTTCTCTCTCGCCTTTGAGAACACAATGATTCTTGCAATCATTACCGGTCCCTGTAGCTATTTGCTTTGCTTTGCTTTTGCATGGCTTATTAATGAGGTTCCTGCAAAGCCCCGTGCATTCCTGACGCTTCTCTTCTATGCGCCTTCTCTTGCCGGCGGTCTTACCACCTTCTGGAAACTCTTCTTTACAGGTGACGCAAACGGTTACCTTAACGCTTGGTTCCTTGACTGGGGTCTTATAACCGAACCCCTTCAGTTCACCAAGGATGCAGACCTTATGTGGCCCATATGTATTATAGTAATACTTTGGCAGTCCCTTGGTACCTCATTCCTTACCATGATAGCCGGTCTTCAGACCGTTGATAAGTCCCTCTATGAGGCAGGCGCAGTTGACGGTATAAAGAATAGATGGCAGGAACTCTACTTCATAACTCTCCCCTCCATGAGAGGTCAGCTTATGTTCGGTGCTATTCTTACCATCACCAACTCCTTCGGCATCGGCGGTATCATTTCAAGCGTATTCGGTAGTCCTACCCAAAACTACGAATTGCATACCATATCCCATCACCTTGACGACTACGGCGGAACCCGTTTTGAAATGGGTTACGCGTCCGCAATTGCTACGATACTGTTTATTCTGTCGTACGTTTCAAACAGAGTCGTTAAGTTTATACTCAGTAAGATAGGTAAGTAGGAAAGGAGGAAAAACGAATGTCTGATAATACAGCTGTTTTGGCGCAGAAGAAATCCATTTTCGCCAAAAAGCCTCAGGTTGATGCTGACGGCAATCCCATATACCGTAAAAAGAAACGTCTTTTTAAGTATAAAAGGGTAAACAGAGGTTTGGCCGGTGACCTTTTCCTCTTTACTTGTCTTCTTATAGGCGGATGCTTTATGGGCTTCCCTCTGGTGTACTCCATCAGTAACTCTCTTAAGCCCATGAACGAAATATTCCTTTTCCCCCCGAATCTTATTGTTAAGAATCCTACCTTTAAGAACTATTTGGATTTGTTCACCATAATGTCCAACTCTTTGGTGCCTTTCTCCAAATACCTCTTTAACACCATCTTTATTACCTTGGTGGGTACAACCTTCAACGTTGTTTCCGCATCTTTGGCTGCGTACCCCCTCTCCAAGCGTCAGTTCAAGGGCCGTGAGTTTATCTTCCAGATCTCCTCTATGTCCCTTATGTTCACCTCCACCGCATCTACAATTGCCAACTATATTATAATGGCAAACCTCGGCTGGATCGATACATACTACGCTATTCTTATTCCCGCCCTCGGTTCTTCCTTCTCCCTCTACCTCATCAAGCAGTATATGGACCAGTTCCCTGATACCGTTCTTGAGGCGGCCCGTATCGACGGTGCAGGAGAATTCAGGATATTCTTTAACATACTGATGCCTTCCATCAAGCCCGGATGGCTGACTCTTATCGTTTTCGCCGTTCAGAACTTCTGGAATCAGGGCTCAAGTATTTACATCTACCGCGAAGAACTTAAAACCCTTTCTTATGCGTTGGGTCAGATCTCCGGCGCAGGTATTGCCAGAACGGGCGTTTCCATGGCAATTCAGATAGTAATGATGTCCGTTCCCGTTATAGTCTTCGTTATAACACAGAGTAACATAGTTGAAACGATGGCAACATCGGGTATGAAAGACTAAGGAGGCGGAAAGATGAGAAACATATTTAAATCGGCTTTCGCCCTTATTCTTGCGATGCTCGTTATTCTTCCTCTTTGCGTTCTGCCTATGGCGGCCGTAACGACCAATGACGAAATCGTAGACTCCTATATTTATAACTTCTACGGCGAACCCGTAGATGCTCCCGTATCCTACGCTCACATCAAGACTCTCGGCGCAGAGGATATTGGCGCTGATATCCTTACCTACGAGCCCGTTGACCTCTTTGAGAGAAACGGCTATGTGTATGTTCTCGACAGAGGCGGTAACCAGATTATCGTTCTCGACGAAGCCTACAAGGTAACGCAGACCATCAGAAGCTTAAAGAATACTCCCGCTACCGCAGAGGATCCCGGATACGTCATTCCCGAGCTTGATAAGAACAAGTACGACGCTCTCGGCAATCCTTCCATCGACCCCGAAATGACCGCAGCTAATGCTTATAGCTTTAATCATCCTTCGGGTATATACGTTACCGAAGATGGTCTTATCTACGTAGCAGATACCAATAACAGACGTATAGTCGTATGTGATATCAATGGTTACGTAAAGCAGGTATACCAGTCTGTAAAGGTATCCGTTCTTGGTAAAAGCTACATATTCAAGCCTCTGAAGCTCATAGTTGACCGTGCCGGCGGTATGCAGGTAATCGCTTATGCCGTTAACCGCGGTATAATGGAGCTTGACAACACCGGTATGTTTACCAACTTCGTAGGCGCTCCTAAGGTTGAAATGAACCCCATGGATTGGTTCTGGAGAATGTTGGCTACCGATGAGCAGAGAAAGAAGCTCGTCACCTACGTTCCTACCGAATATAATAATATCGCTCAGGACTACAGAGGATTCATGTATGTTACTATTTCTACAATAGACTCTGCAAGCCTCGTATCCGCTGCTGTAAGCAAGAGCGAGCCCGATACTTCACCTGTTTCCAAGCTTAACACTTCGGGTATAGATATTCTCCGTAGAAACGGTATCTTCCCCGTAATCGGCGACTTGGATTTCACTGTTGAGACCACGCCTCAGATAGTAGACGCAGCGGCTTACGATAATGGATGTTTCGTTATTCTCGACCAGAGAAGCGGTCGATTCTTCGTTTACGATAACGACTGTAACCTTATCTTCATCAGTGGCGGTAAGGGTAGCCAGCAGGGTAGAACAACCACTCCTTACTCGATGGTAATTAATGGCGACCACATTGTTGTTTCTGACGTTGGAAGCAAGTCTCTCGTTATTTATGAAATGACGGACTATGCAAAGACAGTATTTAATGCTCTCGATTCTCATATCGCAGGTAAATACGACGTTTCTTCCCAGTATTGGAAAGACGTTATAGCTTATAACTCTAATATGCATATCGCTTACATCGGTCTCGGTAAGGCTGAAATGCGTACCGCTATGACCTTGTATTACGATGATTCAAGACTTGATCATTATCAGAATGCTCTTGATTACTTCGAAGTTGCAAACGAAACCACCTATTACTCTCAGGCTTTCAAAGAGCTCCAGAGAGCTTCTATGGAAGAGAACTTCGCTCTTATTGCTATCAGTGCAATCGTTCTCGTAGTTGGTTTGTTCGTTCTGTACTTCTTGATTAAGACAAGAAAGAGTAAGAGAAGAAAAAAGAAAGGAGGTAGAAGATAATGACAACAGTAAAAAAGGTATTTAAGACAACCGGCGATTGTATTGTTGATGCTTTCAAAAAGCTTCCTTATGCGTTTTACGTTCTCGTTCATCCCTTCGATGGGTTTTACGATCTGAAAAACGATCCCAAGAGAAAATCTGTCAATACCGCAGTGTTGCTCATGATTCTTCTCGCCTTCTCTGCAGTATTTAAGAGACAGCTTCTCGGATATATGTACACAAGCGTAGCTGAACAGCTCAGCCTGAACGTTATCCTTGAGATTGGTATTGCTATTCTTCCCTACATTCTGTGGACTGTTGCTAACTGGTGCTTCTCCTCCCTTATGGACGGCGACGGTAAGTTTGGTGACATTTTCGTTGCCACAGCAGTAGGTACTCTTCCCCTTACACTTTGTAACTTTATTGCCGTACCTCTTAGCCATTATCTTCCCTTGGAATCCGCCAGCGTATTTACTACCGTAAATTCTATGGGCGTAGTTATTGCTTATATGGAGATCTTCCTCGGAATGATAACCACTCATCAGTACTCGGTTAAAAAGGGTATTGCTACGACGGTTCTTTCAATAGTTGGTATACTGATTATTGCGTTTATCATCGTGCTTATCGTTTTCCTTGTACAGCAGGTAACCGGCTTTGCTTCTTCGCTCTGGACGGAAATCTCGTTCAGAATAAATGAATAAGGAGGAGGAAAGATTATGAAGATCAAAAAGTTTTTAATGATCACCGTTTTTGCGGTTCTCTTTGCTGCATTATCGGTACTCCTCTCATCTTGCGATAAGGCAACTACTTCTTCCGGCTATGTTTCGGATGAAGAGAGAGAGGCTCACATTCTTGAACTCCTTGACGGCAGCCTTGAAAACGTAATAGACCCTGACGATTATGATACCGTAAAGGGCGGTTCTGGAAAGAACGACGTAAACAAGAGGCTTGGTATCGTCGGAATGAAAAACGTAATTGAAAACGACAATTATATTCTTTATTTTGACTTTGATGATACTTCCATCGCCGTATATGACAAGGAAACCGGAATGGTTTACCACTCCGACCCCACTAACGCTGTAAAGGCTGACGGTGAAGAACTCAGCACCACGGCTGATGATAAGCGTGGAAAGCTCCACGCTCCCCTTACCATAGAAGCTTATGACTCCCTCAACAAGAGATTTGAGTTTAACTTCTATGAAAACTGCTATCTTGATAAGAACTTCTATATAAAGAAGATGGACGATAATACCATCAGAGTCATCTACACCATCGGTAATGACCCCGATAAGGAACTCGTTCCTCCCGTTCTTACAGTCAGCACCTACAACTGGATAATGGAGCAGATAGATAAGATTCCCGATGCGGGAGCTGCAAAGACCTACAAAAAGGCTATCCAGACTTCCTACAATCTTAACGAACCTGATTCCCTTTCTCTCGAGGTTAAGGAACAGTATCTTGCATACTATCCCACTCTTGACTACGAAGCACTTTATATCGGTCGTAGCTTGACCTCCAAGCAGAAGAATAACGTTAAGAACGCTCTTACAGCTATCGGCTTTACCGTTGAAATGCTGAAGCAGGAAATGGAGAAGGTTGACTACTCCGGTCCTGAACGTGCTGTTATGTACACCATTCCCGTAGATATCAGCCTTGACGAAAAGGGTCTTACCCTTAACGTTGATACTTCGTTGATACTTGCTCCCGAAAAGCAGAAGCTCTATAAGATATACTTCTACAGAGCATTCGGCGCAGTTGAGGCAGCAGATACATCCGATGATACTAAGTACATGATCCTTCCCGACGGCTCCGGTTCCGTTATGCCTCTCTTTGGTAACATGACCACTGATGCTTACTCTGCCCGCGTTTACGGCAGTGACGAAACCTTTAACCCCAGTATTCTTTCCGGCCAGTCCGCTCCCGTTCTCTCGGGCTTCGGTATATACGACAGAGGTGACTATTCCGATGAAGGTACCTACGGTAAGTTGGGCGGAAGCATGATGATGGTTCTTGAGGATGGCGCTGCCCAGGCATTCATTTCCGCAAGACCCTATAACGAGGTAAGCAATCCTGTTGCTTCTCTTAACTTTGATCTTGTATATTCCGAGCGTGATTACCGTACCTATTCCGGCGGTCAGTCCGTAGGCGGAGCTTCTACCGACTCCTCCGGCTCCGGTGTTGTTCTTGCAAAGGACGAAACCATAGCAAACTTTGTAGTTCGCTATATGTTCGGTGAGGGTGGAAAGACCTATTCTGAGTACGCTGAAGAATACAGAAATTATCTTATAGAAGCCGGTAAACTTCCCGCAGAAACCATTTCTGATGCAACTACCCAGCTCTATATCGACTTTATCGGAAGCTTTGAGAAGACCGAATCCGTAGCCGGTGTTCCCACCGTAAAGAAAAAGGCTCTCACCACTTATTCCGATATACTTGAAGTTCTTGAAAAGCTTAATGCTGACGGTATTGAGAACGTAAACGCTCGTTATCTCTACTGGTCTAACGGCGGTTTCTACAATACCGCTTACAACGAGGTTGAACTTCTCGACCTTCTCGGCAGCAAGAAAGAACTTACATCTCTTGTTGAGTACTGTACTGAAAACGAT
The DNA here is from genome assembly GCA_045647025.1 of Eubacteriales bacterium. GTDB lineage: Bacteria > Bacillota > Clostridia > Oscillospirales > UBA644 > JAZQLP01. The sequence goes on along the minus strand of JAZRLW010000110.1, from coordinate 26,619 downwards.
TACGGATTCTTCCCCAACGCTGATATGCAGTACGTTTACAGAGATACTGTGAGAGACGGATTTAACTACTCTCAGGATTCTGCCCGTAGACTTGATATGCGTCTTGCCACCGTTAATATGAGAAGCCCTGCTTCCGGTTCCTTGGCTCAGACCGACGATTTCAAGAAGACCATTATCTCTCCCGATATTCTTCCCGAGATGGCTGCAAACTTTGAGGCTTCTTACTCTAAGATTATCGGTAACGGTCAGATATCTCTCGCCGCTATGGGTGAATATCTCAACTCCAACTATAAGACCAACCGTAACGTTAACAGAACCAAGTCTTACGAGTATCAGCTCCAGGCTCTTGAAGTATTTAAGGATTACGAGCTTATGGTTGATAACGGTAATGATTACACCTGGAACAGTGCAGACCATATTCTCAATATGCCCATGGGCTCTTCTGAATATCTCTCTTCCAAGGAATCAATACCCTTCATCCAGATGGTTCTTCACGGCTACGTATATTACGCGCCTGAGGCCTTCAATATCAACGCAAACTATGAAGATCTCATTCTTTACTGTATAGAAACCGGTAGTAACGTATACTTCCGTTGGATGGGTGAAGAAGATACGATCCTCTACAACACTGCATTTACCAATTGGTATTCTCTTAACTATAACAACTCTTATGACACAGCTCTTGAGGTTTACAATACCGTTAAGGTTGTTCTCGATAAGGTTGCTTCTCTTCCCATTACCCAGCATGAAGGCTATTCTACCTATGATAGAAAAGTTTATATTGCAGGCGGTGAGGTTACCTATCTCCAGCCCGGCGATCCCGGTTACAGAGAAGGTAGAAAGATAGTTAAGGAAGATACTCGTGTTTGGGTAGACAGCGTTTACAAGACCGTATATGGTGATCAGTACACAGTTTACGTAAACTACAATTCCTTTGATATTCAGTTGGCTGCAGCTGACGGTACAATAATTACCGTTCCTGCAAAAGACTATGTAATTTTTGAGTAAGGGGGTTAAAAACATATGAGCGTACAGGCAAAGAAAACAGTTAAGGCCAGAAAAGCTTCGTTTCTGACCCTCGAAAGAAAGAACAGCCTTTTTGGATATGTATTCTGCTTACCTATCATAATCGGTCTTGCAATAATGTATATCCCCGTGCTCGTTCAGTCTATTATTTACTCCTTCAGTGAAATCGAAATCGTAAAGGGAAAAGGTTTCCAGACCTCTTTTGTAGGTTGGGAAAACTACCGTCAGGCTCTCTTCGTAGAAGAGGGCTTCCTGAGAACCGTTATCGAATCGGTAACGTCCCTCATTCCCCAGATATTCGTTATCATTATCTTCGCATTCTTTATGGCAAACGTTCTTAACCAGAAGTTCCTTGGTAGAACGGTAGCCCGTGTTATATTCTTCATCCCCGTTATTATTTCTACGGGTATTATGAGAGAATTTGAAGAAATGAGCTCTATGCTCGACACCTACAACTCCGGCGAAAAGCTGGAGGTAGGTGGAGCCAGCGCCTCCGGTGCCGCAAACATCTTCAATTATAACCAGCTCAGAGAGGTTATCACCTCCGCCCTTAATAACCCCACTCTTTCGGGTATAGTTTTGGGCGCCATTGACGGTCTGTACTCGGTTATCACCTCTTCCGGTGTTCAGATGCTGGTATTCCTTTCGGGTCTTCAGGGTATTTCAATCAGTATGTACGAAGCCGCAAAGGTTGAGGGTGCTACAGGTTGGGAAGTTTTCTGGAAGATATCCTTCCCCATGATTTCTCCCCTTATTCTCGTTAACCTCATCTACACGGTTATCGACCTCTTCCTTAAGTCCGATAACGCCGCTATCCTTTATATCAACACATATATGGGTAACGCCGCAACCTACGAACTTGCTTCCGCTCTTTCCTGGGTATATACCGTCGTTGTTCTTGCATTCGTCGCTATAGCTTGGGTTCTTGTTAAGAAGCTTGTCGTATATCAAGATTAAGGAGGTAAGTAGAATGTCTATTTTCAAGAAAGAAAAAGAAATCATTACCCCTAACGGCGAGGTTGTTACTGTTGAAAACCCCAGCTTCTGGGACAGAATCAAGCCCAAGAAGATGACCGATATGGAGTGGGCAAGATGGAGAAGAAAGAATCTTAACCTCTACGGTCTTGGCAAATTCTGCTGGATAATTCTTCGTTTTATAATCATCTTCGGTATCTCTTTCATGATACTGTACCCCTTCATTGTAAAGCTCATCGTTTCCTTCATGAGCACCAATGATATTACCGACTCCACGGTTATGTATATACCCCGAGAAGGTTCTACCTACTTTATTGAGAAGGCTCTTCTCAGTATGGACTATTGGGTTGCATTGCTTTATACTGCAATCCTCTCCTTGGTGGTTGCCGTCTTCCAGCTTGCAATCTCCACATTTGTTGGTTACGGATTTGCGAGATTCAAGTTCTTTGGTTCCGACGTCCTCTTCTTTGGTGTTATACTTACCCTTATAATCCCCACACAGACTATCACCATTCCTTTGTTCGAAATATTCAGCAACATGTTCGGTTTCAACCTGCTGAATACCTTCTGGCCCTTGGTACTGATGTCTGCCACGGGTATGGGTCTTAAGAATGGTCTTTACATTTACATGATGCGTCAGTTCTTCCGCGGTATGCCTAAAGAACTTGAAGCTTCCGCCTACATAGACGGTGCAGGCCATCTTAAAACCTTCTTCGTCATCATGCTTCCCAACGCTATGAACATGATGATCACCGTATTCCTCTTTGCCTTTACATGGCAGTGGACGGATACTACCTACAACGATATGCTTATTTCTGAGTTACCCATACTCACCAATACCATTAAGAACGTAACAAAGAGTACCACCGCCGACGCTCTCCAGCAGGCGACCCTCCTTGATACTGCATCTCTGCTCCTCATCGCACCCCTTCTTCTCGTGTTCTTGTTCTGCCAGAGATATTTCGTACAGAGTATTGAACGAAGCGGTCTTGTAGAATAATTAAATAAAAGACAAGTGTCTGAAAAAGGGGGCTGTTGCAAATATGATTTGCGACGGCCCCCTTTAGTAGATTGGTACTACTATTACGGCTATTCTGATTTAAATAAGGAGTGAAAATATGTACGGAGGAATGGGTGGCTTTGGCGGTATGGGCATGCCCCATCCAAGAGGGTCTGATGTTCATGTGCAAAAGCCCGAAAAGCTGAAGGATTGGATTCCCTTTATATTTAAAAGCCTTAAGGATACTGCCCGCAGGTTGCTTTACATTTATAAGCTTGTTTGGGATGCAAGACCCTGGATACTTTTGCTTATGACATTTATGGCCATATTTAACGGTGTAGTTCCCGTTATTGGTTCATATATATCCAAGGCCCTTCTTGATAATCTGGCATTAGCCGCGACAGGACAGTTAGGCGACGACTTCTGGGTGCTTGGCGGACTTTTGGTGTTACAGCTTGGATATCAGTTGGCTGTAAGACTTATTCATTCTGCCAATAATATGATAAACCGTATATCCAACGAAGTATTGGTATACAGTATTAAACTCAAGATCATGAACAAGGCCAAGACAATAGACCTTGCGTCCTTTGACCTGCCCGAATTTTATTCCAAGCTTGAAAATGCAAACAGAGAGGCGGGAAACCGTCCTTTAAGTGTTTTGCAGGCATCCTTCTCTATAGTTTCCGCATTTATAAGTCTGGTCAGCTATATAGTTATTCTTGGCGCATTTCTTAATTGGGCTCCAGCAGTACTTATTGTAATGGCTATACCCTCTGCCATTATCCATTATCATTACAGGAAAAAGATGTTCGGTTACGTCCGTCGCCGTTCAAAGGACAGGCGTCAAATGGACTATTTCTCAAACCTCATCGTCAACAAGGATATGGTCAAGGAAATAAAGCTTTTCAATCTGGCCGACACCTTTATTGCAAAGTATAAAGAGGTATTTAATAACTACTTCAAGGGCATAAAGAGCCTCATATACGGCGAAAGCTTCTGGGGAATGGCACTTAATGTAGTCCATACCGGAGTTAACGGCTCCGTACTTGTTCTTATCGCAAAAGGGATCTTTGATGGAATCCTTTCCGTAGGTGACTTCAATCTTTATTCGGGCGCGTTATTTTCCATTTCGGGCGGGGTGTCCGATATAGTGAATACCTCAGCTGGTATATACGAGGGAACCCTCTTTATAGACAACATGATAGCCTTTATGGAGGAAGATCCCACCGTAGTTCCTTCCCTGTCTCAGCCCAGACGAGTGGAAAGACATATAAATCACGTTATAGAGTTTAAGAACGTGTCTTTCTGCTATCCCGGTACCGAGAAAAAAGTGCTTAAGAATATCAACCTTACCATAAAAGGCGGCGAAACGGCCGTTCTTGTAGGTCTGAACGGGGCGGGAAAGACCACCCTGCTCAAATTACTTACCAGGCTTTACGACCCTACGGAGGGTGTTATTCTCTTTGACGGACACGATATTCGCGAGTATGCCACCGAAGATATATACAGCGTTTTTGGAATCATCTTCCAGGATTTCGGAAAGTATGCTTTTACCGTGGGCGAAAATATAGGCTTTGGCCAGATAGAGCGAAAAGACGACCGCGAAGGCATTATTGCTGCATCTGAAAAGAGTAGTGCAAACGAGTTTATTGCAAAGCTATCAAACTCTTACGATACTCCCCTCACCAGACAGTTTGAGGAGGGTGGCCTTGAGCTTTCCATAGGCCAGTGGCAAAAGATTGCAGTATCCAGAGCATTCTTCCGCGATTCGGATATAATGATTCTTGACGAGCCCACCGCATCTCTTGATCCCATGGCCGAGCAGGAGATATTCTCTCAATTTGACGAGCTCAGGGGCAGTAAGACCACAATATTCGTTTCTCATAGGCTTTCAAGCGCCACAATTGCCGACACCGTAATCGTTCTTGAAAACGGAGAGATAGTAGAAATCGGTAGCCACCGTGAGCTTATTCAGCTTAACGGCAAGTACGCCGAGCTCTTTAATACTCAGGCAAAGAGATACAGAGATACCTCTGAGCCTTATGAGTCATTAGTCTCGGAGAAGAAGTTTCCCTTCCCTCCACCACCCTTTGGCAAAAGGGGAGAAAGACCTCACGGATTTGAAAAAGAATAAGAAAAATGCCGTTCAAGTAGGAACGGCATTTTTTTTGTTTCGACAAAAGAAGAATAAAAAATGTGGAAGAGGGAAGTATTAGGGGGATTTTAGGTATGTAAAGGCGTATTCCGAAAATGTGTGACGAACGGTTTTTCTTGAAAGAAAAGGGGTATTCTGTTATAATTATACCACACACAACAACCCCTAAAGGAGATTTGTCCATGAACGAAAATACCGAAGAAAGGGATAAAAAAATATTCAGAGTCATTCCCATAGACTCCATAAAACCAAACCCTAAGCAACCGAGAAAATATTTTGACTTTGACGATCTTGTCAGCCTTGCCCAAAGCATCAGAGTGCTGGGGGTTATACAGCCCTTGACCGTATGCTACGACGGGGATGGAAATTACCGTCTTGTTGCAGGGGAAAGGCGATTGCGCGCCTGCAAAATGGTAGGACTGAAGAGTGTCCCCTGTATAGTTATCGATGTTGATGATGAGGGCTCCGCAATTCTTGCTCTTGTTGAAAATTTACAGCGTAAGGATCTGGATTTTTTTGAGCAGGCTCACGGCATTTCCGCAATTATCGAAGATCTTGGGCTGAGTCAATCGGAGGTGGCTTCCAGAATAGGGAAAAGCCAATCTGCGGTGGCAAATAAGTTGCGGCTTTTACGTATTCCGCCCTTGGTTCGTAAAGAGGTTTTGAAATACGGCCTTTCGGAGCGTCACGCAAGAGCTCTCTTAAAGCTCCCGCCCGAGGTTATGAGTGAGGCGGTAAAGGTTGCCGCCGATAAGGATATGAGCATAGGGGAGTTTGAGAGATATACAGAGCGCCTATTTAATACCTCCGACGGTACTCCCGACGGTATCCGTATGCTCATAAAAAAATCCCCTCCGCCAAAAGCGAAGGGGTATATAGGAGACATGCGGGTCTGCTTAAACACTATAGAAAAAACCGTTAAAATGCTCCGAGCTGCAGGTATAACCGCACACACGGAAAATACCGATTTTGACGATAGAGTAGTCTATACCATCACTATCAAGAAATAGAATCAAGTTTTTCTTTAAGGTAAAGGATGGCTTCCCTGTATCCTTCGAAGCCGTGTCCTGCTATGGTTTTTTCAGCATAAAGAGATACATAGGAAAATTTGCGGAATTCCTCGCGGGCGGAAATGTCGGATATGTGGACTTCCACGGTGGGGATTCCCACGGCCTTCAGGGCATCGAGAATGGCTACGCTTGTGTGGGTATAGGCGGCAGGATTAATTACGATGCCATCAAATGTTTCGTAGGCCTTCTGTATTTCGGTTACTATTTCGCCCTCGCAATTTGACTGAAAAAGCTTGTAGTCTACGTCTGCCTCGTGACAAGCCGATACTATAAGGCCTTCCAAGTCTTTGAAGGTTCTGTTTCCGTATACTTCGGGTTCTCTTATGCCCAGCATATTGAGATTAGGGCCGTTTATAATAAGAAATTTCATACCTTTTCCTCCCAAGCGGCCAAAATCGCCGCCGCAGTTTCTGTTGGACTTTCTCTTCCCTCTACTTCTGAATCCGAAAATTCCTCATACAGGGGAAGGCGTTTTTTGTAAAGAGCAGGCAGATCTATTGAAAGAGGTCTGTCGCTTTTGTCCAGCCTTTCAATGGGGCGCTTAAGGAATATAACCGTACCGTTTTGGCGCATAATATCATGATTTTCGGGAATTGTTACCGAGCCTCCGCCCGTAGCGATTATTTTTCCGCTTCCTTTACATACTTCCTTAAGAACTCGGGTTTCTATTTCACGGAATGCCTTTTCCCCTTCAGCCTTGATAATTTCTGACGGGCTTCTGTTCTCGGCTTTCTTTATCACTTCGTCCGAGTCAATGAACTCTTTCCCTGTCATCAGGGCGAGATTTTTACCTGCGGTTGTCTTTCCGCAGCCCGGCATACCAACGAGAATAAGATTCTTGGTCTGCTTTTCTATTTCCTTGGTGATACGGTCAATTTTCGACTCTGCAATATTTGTATCGATGAAGATTTCACATGCCATTTTAGCTTGGGCAACCAGCATGGAAAGGCCGTTTATGCAGGGAATACCCCGCTTTTGACCTTGGATAAGCAGTTCGGTAAGGGAAGGGTTGTATATAACGTCTATTATTCCCTTGCAATCGGGGAATAAATCAAGGTCAACGGGGGATTCACCGTTCTTTGGATACATGCCAACGGGCGAGGCGTTTACCAATATATCCGTATCGGAGTGCTTTTTCAGTGTTTCGGGAGTGTTATCCTTTCTTGAAACGATAACTATTTCTTTGGCTCCCATATCGGTAAGAACTGCCGTTGCGGTCTTTGCCGTGCCTCCGCTACCGATAACAAGAACCTTTTTATCTTTTATCTCTACGCCCAGCTTTTTCACCATATAGCTAAAGCCGTAATAGTCTGTGTTATCACCGTATAGTTTGCCGTCAGGCATTTTTTTTACGGTGTTTACACAGCCTATTTTTTTTGCCCTGTCGGTGAGTCCGTCACATAGGGCGTAGACCTTTTCTTTATATGGGATGGTTACGTTAAAGCCGTTAAGGTCGCAATTTCTTACCCACCTCTCCACCTCGTTTTCGGGCATAGGGTAGAGTTTGTACTCGTAGTCCGCCAGCTGAGCGTGTATTTGCGGTGAAAAGCTATGTCCCAGCCTTCCGCCTAAAAGACCAAATTTCATTTTTCGGACAGTCCCTTCTTATACTATTTCCGAATAGCTGCCCAGATATACCAACTCGTCAACGTCGTGCTCGAGCTCGCAGAGAAGCTCTGCAAGGGCGGGAGAGTATACCGAAACCCCTATATCGAAGTAGAACATGAACTCGAAATCCTTGCCGGGGATGGGGCGGCTTTCAAGCTTGACTATATTAATTCCGAGGGAGGCGAATCTTGCCAACACATTATACAAAGAACCGGGACGGTGGGGGAGAATAAGCTTGATACTTGTTCTGTCACTGCCGGGATATACCTCGGGCTCCTTGGAAATGCAGATAAATCTGGTATCGTTTCCGCCGTTATCGAGAATATCGGAGGCGATAACCTTTAATCCGTACTGTCTTGCGGAGGTGCTGGATGCTATAGCTGCAATATCGGTTCTTCCCGATTCTGCAACTGTCTTTGCTGCGACGGCGGTGTTTTCGCAAATTGTTATTTTAATGTCTTTATGATCTGCAAGGAATTGAGCACACTGGTTAAGAGCCTGCTCGTGGGAAATGATTTCCTTTATGTCGGAGAGATTTGTTCCGGACTTTGCAAGAAGCTCGTGAGTTATTCTGCAACGGATACTTCTTACGATGTGGAACTTGTACTTTGACATGAGGTCATAAACCTTATTTACCGAGCCTGCGGTACTGTTTTCAAGAGGAAGTACACCGTAACGGCAAAGGCCTGAATTTACGGCCTTGAAAACACCGTCAAAGCTATTGAAGAACATGATGTTGGGTACGGCGAAAAGCTTTTCGCAGGCAAGCTGGGAGTATGCCCCCTCAACACCCTGACAGGCAACGGTGGCTTTTTCAGGAAAAAGCTCAGGGGTGGTCGTGATAGCTTTCTGTATCTGCTGGGAAAGAGCGCTTTGGGGTGAAGTTGTCTGTATCTGGCAGGACCGGCTCAAATTCATTATGGTGGAGAAGAGGACTCTGGTGTACTGGGAATACTCTTCGCCTGCAAGGTCGCTCACCTTGGTCAGGAGGGCTCTTTCCCTTGCTCCGTCATATATAGGGAGAGCGTTCTGCTTTTTATATTCGGCAATATTTTTTGCCGTATCCATTCTTTTCTTGAAGAGTTCAACGATTTCTCTGTCTATTTTATCTATATCGTTTCTGTAATCGTTCATGTCCATGACAGGTATCTTCTTTCTGTAGTTAGTTTAAGTTTACTATGGCTATTGCAGCAGCAGCCTCGCATACGGAGGGCGTTCTTGTGAGAATGCAGGGGTCGTGGCGGCCCTTTACGGCAAGCTTTTCGGGTTCTCTAGTCAAGAGATTTACAGTATCCTGCTCCATTCCTATGGATGGGGTGGGCTTAAATACAGCCCTGAATATTACGGGCATACCCGAAGTTATACCGCCAAGAATTCCGCCGCAGTTGTTTGTTTTGGGAACGACCTTTCCTTCTTCATCGGTAATAAAGGGATCATTTGCCTGAGAGCCCTTCATTTTTGCCAAATCAAATCCTGCTCCGAATTCGATGCCCTTTACTGCGGGGACTGCAAACATGGTCTGGGATATAAGGCTTTCCACGCTTCCAAAGAAGGGTTCTCCCAGTCCGGGCTCCAGTCCGTATATACCAACCTCTGTGATTCCTCCTACCGAATCTGCAGTGGCGGCTGCTTCTTGGATAGCATTCTTCATCTGTTCTGCTTTTGTATCGTCAATAACCGCAAAGTGGCTTGTACTAAGCTTTTCAAAAAGCTCGTTTGAGGGCATTTCCTGGGGCAGATGCTCGTCCTGAACTCCGTATACTTCGTAAATATGGGAGATTATCTTTACGCCTCTCTGTTCAAGCAGGGTTTTACAGATAAAGCCTGCCGCGCACATGGGGGCGGTGAGTCTACCGGAAAACTGTCCTCCGCCTCTGATATCGTTATGTCCGCCGTATTTAATAAAGGCGGCGTAATCGGAATGAGAAGGTCTGGGAAGGGCTTTAAGCTTATCGTAATCTGCGGAACGTGCATCGGTATTGTCTATGATCATACAAATAGGAGCGCCGCAGGTGAGTCCGTCGGGCCCTAATCCGGATATAAATCGTACCTTGTCTGCCTCTTTTCTTTTGGTGGCAAATTCCCCGCCTGGAGCCCTGCGCGCCATAAATCTATCAAGGACTTCCATGTCTATTTTCAGTCCTGCGGGTACGCCGTCAACCACGGCACCAATAGCCTCGGAATGAGACTGCCCAAAAAGTGTAATTTTAATTTTATCTCCAAAAGTTGCTGCCATATTAATCCTCCGTTATGTTTCCGCCCAAGGTTTTCATGTGGGTGAAGAATGTGGGATAAGACTTGTTTTTCGCTTCCGCGCCCTCAATAATTACGGGCGTTTTGCATATATTCGACGCGACTGCCGCCGCCATTACAATTCTGTGGTCGTTATGTGAGTTGACCTTTCCGCCGCAGAGACCTCCCGTGCCACTTATAACCAGACCGTCTTCGGTTTCTCTTGCTTTGCCACCCAATGAGGTTATGAGGTCAATCGTGGTGGCTATTCGGTCACTTTCCTTTAATCTTAAGCGGGATGCGTTGTAGATTACAGTTTCTCCTTCAGCGGCACAAGCCACAACAGAAAGGACGGGAACAAGGTCGGGAATGTTCTTTGCATCTATCTTGATTCCCTTCATGGGGGCGGGTGATATGGAAATTTCTTCGCCTATTTCCACCTTTGCACCGAACCGTTCAAGTAAAGTGGTGATTTCCTTGTCACCCTGTAATGAGTCGAGGTCAAGTCCTGTCATTTTTATCCCATTTCCCAATGCTCCTGATGAAAGCCAGAATGCGGCGTTTGACCAGTCACCCTCTGCGTGGCAGTCTTTAAGAGTATAGGGGGAATTGGGTACTGTATATAAATTGTCGTTTTCCTTAATGTCTATGCCGCTTTTTCTCATAGCGGACACCGTCATATCAACGTAGGAGCGGGATTCAAATTCTCCCGTTACCCTTACCGAGCCACCGCCAACCAAGGGTAGCATAAGGAGTAATCCGGTGATGTATTGGGAGCTGACGTTCCCCGGAATTTCATAATCCCCGCCCAGGGCTTTGCCTTCTACTGTAAAGGGAAATACTCCTTTTTCGGAGAGGGTGCAACCCTTTTGTCCCAGGATTTCGTAAAGGGGAGAGAGGGGCCTTTGAGGCAGCCTGCCGGAGGCCTTGAAAATTGCTTTTCTTCCAAGTCCCGCAACTACGGGAAGCATAAACCTTAAAGTTGAACCGCTTTCTCCGCAATCCAGTACGGCGGGCTCTTCCGTGATATTTTTTTGTATTGGTGTTATCTGGATTTTATCTTCGCTAAGAAGGATTTTTGCTCCCAATGATTCAAGAGATCTGCAGGTAGCCATAATGTCTTCGGAAAGGCCGTTGCAACGGATGGTTACTTCTTCATTTGACAGGGCCGCGCATATAAGTAAGCGGTGAGCCGACGATTTTGAGGCAATGGCCTGAATCTGTCCCGAAAGTTTTACAGGTGAAACCTTTGCAATCATCCTTGGAGCATCCTTTCTTTAAAATTCTTATACTTAAATGTATTCTTTGAGGTCGGTAAGCTGTATTTTCTTCATTATGCAGTTGCCGAAATCCTTGGGGAGAATAAGAGTTAAACTGTTCTGTTCTCTTTTTTTATCAGAGCCGGCCGCTGAATAAAGAATATCAGCTGAAATATTGCTGTCTGTGGGCAGGTTGTATGCTTTACATAGTGATTCCAAGCTGTTGGGAAAATCGGGAGAGCAAATGCCTTTCTTCAGACACGCCCTTGCAATTATGCACATGCCTGCGGCTACCGCGCTTCCGTGGGTAATGGAAAAATTACTGGATTTTTCTATGGCGTGGCCTATGGTATGCCCGAGGTTAAGGAGCTTTCTTTCTCCTCTGTCAAATTCGTCGGCTTCTACAATGTCGCGCTTAATGCCTACGCATATTTCAATTACTTCCTCGGCATTTTTTTTGATTCCCTCTTTTACGAGTTCCAAAAGTCTATCGCCCTTAAGTACGGCGTACTTTATGACCTCCGCACAACCGTCGTGGAAATCTTCGGGTGTAAGAGTGTTGAGGGTTTCTGGGTCGCAGAAAACCGCTATGGGCTGATAAAAGGCACCCAAAAGGTTTTTGCCAGCCTTGAGGTCAACGGCTGTCTTTCCCCCAATTGAGGAGTCAACGGTGGCCAAAAGGGTAGTAGGTATCTGTATAAAGTCGGTTCCTCTCTGGTAAAGGGAGGCTGAAAGCCCTGTAATATCTCCTATCACGCCGCCGCCCAGGGCAACAAGGAGATCGCTTCGTGTAAGCCCTGCCTCAGCGCAGGCCTCGACTATTTTTATCATATTCTCGGGGGTTTTTGATGCTTCGCCTGCGGGAAGAATATATTCCGAAATCGCAAATCCGTATTGGGAAAGGCTTCTTTTAAGTCTTTCTCCGTAAAGGGGAAAAACGTTTGTGTCCGAAACTATAAAAGCCTTACCTGCCGAAGATACCTCTCGTGTATACTTACCGATGCTATCAATAAGGCCGTTTTCTATGTTGACTTTGTATTGGGTTGAGGCTTTGACTGTGAGGGTTCTCATGAGTCTATCCTTTCTTTTGCCTCTCGTCCGTCCTTAAGCAGGAGACGAAGGGTGTCTGCATCCTTTTCCTTTATGGCATCGCGGTATTTGGTAAGCTCTTTTATAAGAATATCAAGCTCGTTTACCAAATTATCACTGTTATCGATAAATAGCTCCGTCCACATGTTTTCGTTAAGGTATGCTACTCTGGTCATATCCTTGTAACTACCTGCGGAGATTCCCTTGTGCTCGTTTGCCGAGGGGCTTTTTACGTAGGCGTTTGAAACCACGTGGGCAAGCTGTGAGCTGAAAGCAATGAGTCTGTCGTGCTTTTCGGCATCCATGACGGTTATCTTTGCAAAGCCTATTTCTATTATCACGTCTCTGGCTTTGCCGAGAACGTAAACATCCTCTTCATGTTTGGGAACAAGTACAAAGCAGGCGTTTTTGAACATGGTGTCCTTTGCATATTTAATGCCGGAGTATTGGGTTCCTGCCATAGGATGGCCACCTATAAAGTGGAAGCCGTTTTCTTCCCCAATGGCAAAGCCCTTTTCGCAGACAGCTCTTTTCGTTCCTGCGCAGTCAATAACTATACTGTCTTTTTTGAAGTTCTTTGCGTTGTCTTCTATATATTTTATCGTAGCTTCGGGATAGAGGGAAAGAAAAACCACATCGCAGTCCTTTAAGGCCTTGGGGTTTAGTTCACCATCTATAACACCGCTTAACAGAGCGTAATCCAGGACAGGCTTTGATCTGTCTGTGCCTAAAACTTTATGATTTGTGTTTTTCTTTGCGCTTTTTGCAAGGGAGCCTCCTATAAGACCGAGGCCTACTACACCGATATTCATGACTAATTCTTCCTTTAAAATGGAATACTAATTTCCCTTTACAACGTCCAGTATCTGTCTGACCTTCATAGCTACGTCGTCAAACTGATCGGGAGTAAGGGACTGAGCACCGTCACAGAGGGCCAGCTTGGGGTTATTGTGAACCTCTATCATAAGACCATCGGATCCGCAGGCTGCCGCAGCACAGGCCATAGGTGATACCATACGTGCTATACCGCAGGCATGAGAGGGGTCAACGATAACGGGAAGGTGGGTGATCTCGTGAAGTGCGGGTACTGCAGAGATGTCCAGAGTGTTTCTGGTGTATGACTCATAGGTTCTTATACCTCTTTCGCAGAGGATAACCTTTTCGTTACCGCCCGCCATAATATACTCGGCACTCATAAGCCATTCTTTTATGGTGTTTGCAAGACCTCTCTTTAAGAGTATGGGTTTGTCTGTTTTTCCCAGTTCCTTAAGAAGTTCGAAGTTCTGCATATTTCTTGCGCCTACCTGAATCAGGTCCACCTCTTCGAAGAGGGGAAGGTGGGCGGCATTCATTATTTCGGTTACTATGGGGAGTCCTGTTTCTTTTTTTGCTTTGAGCAAAAGTTCTATACCTTCTGCTTTAAGCCCCTGGAAGTCGTAAGGAGAGGTTCTGGGCTTGAAGGCACCGCCACGGAGAAGGGTAGCGCCTCCGGCCTTTACTCTTTTTGCAACTTCGATTATTTGCTCTTCACTTTCTACAGAGCAGGGGCCTGCGATAATGGCAAAGTTGCCGCCGCCTATTTTAACACCTCCAACGTCGATAACCGAATCGTCGGGGTGGAATTTTCTGTTTGCTTTTTTATAGGGTTCGGTAATTCTTGTAACTCTTTCAATAACGTCAAGACCTTCCAAAAGGTCGATGTCTATTTTGGAGGTGTCGCCTATCAGGCCGAGGACGGTCTGGTATTCACCTTCGGAAACATGAACACCGATGTTCATACCCTTGAGCCAATTAATCAGGTTTTCCTGTTGCTGGGGTGTTGCATTATGTTTAAGTACCGCAATCATTTTAGTTTCCTCCGAATATATTAAGGTTTATTTATAACAAAAAAAATGCTCCGTCAGTGATTGATCACTGCGGAACTCATTCAAAATATGAAAGAGAGCATTGTTCACATTAACGAACATTTGCAGCACAAATCACTTTTACTTCTCGGTTGCGGATGCAAAATAAAAGTAAAAGTAAAAAAAGTATGCAGCGAAAATGTTGGTCTTCATTGCCTTTGCGTCTCCTATATTACTATGAGTGTATCATAGCACAAAAAAAACCGATTGTCAATACTTTAGCAGGGTGATTTATAAAAAAGTCACATTTTTGTGTTGCAGATACATATCAGTAAAGAGCCGTCAGGAAGACGGCTCTTTACTCCATAGGTTTTACTCATCCATGGGTTATTCACCCATAAACATCTGTGCAATAAAGGAATCCTGAGAAAGGATAAGAACTCTCTTTTCGTTATTCTGAGAAACCATAGATTTTCTCATAGCTTCAAGAGATCGGTAAAACTCGTAAAATTCCACCTGGTCGGGAGTTGCATAAGCTTCAGCAATTATTCTCATATATTCAGCTTCTCCTTCACCTTTGAGTTTTTCGGCTTCGGCGGCGGCTTCACTTATAATAATTGCGGCTTGCTTATCTGTATCGTTTCTTATAACGGAGGCTTCAAGTTCGCCCTCGGCAATGTACTTTGCGGCCATCTGTTGTCTTTCAGAAATCATTCTTTCATATACTGCGGCTTCGTTGTCCTCGGGAAGGTCAAGCTTCTTGATTTCAATGGACATTACCTTAACGCCGTACTCACTTGTTACCTGCTGGTTAACCATTTCGGTAATAAGGCCGTTTACTTCGTTGCGGCTGTTTTCGGAGGCGCCAGACTGAATGATACTGGTCTGTTCCATAGTACCCATGGTATTCTTTACCACGCTGAACGTGGCCGCATCAAGACGGCTTTCCATTTCGTCAACGGTGCCTATGGACTGAACGAAGGTGAGGGGATCGGTTATATTCCATACTACGTAACTGTCTATTACCAACGCTTTTTTATCTGAAGTAAGTACGTCGGAAGGTGTTACGTCGTAAACCAAAAGATTTTTGGGGAGATAGGAAACGTCCTCCATAAAAGGTATCTTGATATAAATACCTGCTTCATCTTTTATGGAAACTACTTTTCCGAACTGTCTTACGATACCGTACTGGTCTTCACCAACGGTGTATGCGGTGGAGGCGATAAGAATAACTGCAAGAGCGACTATTATGCCTGCGATAATAAGAGAAATCTTAGTCTTCTTTGTCATTACTGAGCTCCTCCTTCCTTATCGTTTACAAAGCTGTCCAAGGGCAGTACGTTAAGGGTATTGCCGTCAGCTGTTTCTATATAAAGGTCAACTCCGGGGAGAATGTCCTCTATCATTTCAAGGTAAAGACGTTTTCTGGTTACGTCGGGATTAAGGGCGTACTGTGCGTACATTTCCTTAAACTTTGCAACGTCACCCTCTGCGGCATTGATTCTTTCCTGCTTGTACGCTTCAGCATCCTTGAGTATCTTGTCAGCCTCTGCGTTAGCTTCGGGGATGACGGTGTTCTGGTAAGCAGTTGCCTGGTTTATAGCCGTTTCCATCTGCTGCTTTGCGGTTTCAACATCCTTGAATGCTGCGATAACTTCCTGTGTGGGAGGCTCTGCGTCCTGGATCTTTACTTCAAGTATCTGTATACCGATATCATATTCTGCAAGCTTTTCTGCCATAAGCTCTTTTACGCTTGACTGGATAGCCACCTTACCGTCGGTAAGAACGTTATCAACGTCGTAGGATCCGATAACGTCTCTGGCTGCGGCCTTAGCAATATTGGAGAGTATGGATATGGGGTCTTCGGAGCTGAAAAGGAACTTCTGGGGGTCAGAAACCTTCCATTCCATAAAGAAGTCTACGGCAACGACGTTGTAGTCACCCGTAATCATTTTTGCATCTCCCGTTGAGATTGCGATGCCGGAGCCGGTTTCGGTATATCCAAGGCTGAGCTTTCTGGTAGTCATATCTACCTTTTCAACGTGCTGAATGGGATCGGGGAGTTTAAAGTTAAGACCCGCGTCCTGTATTGCCGTTACCTTACCGAAGGTCGTAACTACGCCCTTTTCGGTTTCTCCTATGCTGTAAAAGCAATTAAAGAAGAATACGGCAACCACAAGAAGAACGGGGATTATCCACGCGAAGTGGAGCCATTTTTTCTGCATCATATATTTCTCCTTTTTGTGGTATATAAAAAGGCAGACTGACATCTTTAGATGGCAGTCTACCCATTATGCCATCAATACTTATTTTGCGTATTCGACAGCTTTGCTTTCTCTTATAACGTTTATCTTGATCTGGCCGGGATATTCAAGCTCGTTTTCAATTCTGTTTGCAATATCGCGGGCAAGAATAACCATTGCATCGTCGGATATCTCTTCGGGACGGACCATAACTCTGATTTCACGGCCTGCCTGGATTGCGAAGGATCTTTCAACGCCGCCGAAATCGTTTGCGATTCCTTCAAGCTTTTCAAGACGCTTGATATAGTTCTCTATATCCTCTCTTCTTGCACCGGGACGGGCTGCGGAGATAGCGTCGGCTGCCTGAATAATGGCTGCCAGCAGGGTCTTTGCCTCTACGTCACCGTGGTGAGCTTCGATAGCGTGAACGATCTTTTCGCTCTCTTTATATTTACGGGCCAGTTCTACACCTATGGAAATATGAGAACCTTCGGTGTTCTGGTCAAGAGCCTTACCTATATCGTGGAGAAGACCGGCTCTCTTTGCCGAATTAACGTCAATCTTAAGTTCTCCAGCCAAAAGTCCCGCAATGTGGGAAACCTCGATGGCGTGGTTGAGAACGTTCTGTCCGTAGGACGTTCTGTAATGGAGACGGCCAAGGAGCTTGATAAGTTCGGGATGAATACCATGGATGCCCGTCTCGAATATGGCTCTTTCGCCTTCTTTTCTGATGGTGCTGTCAACTTCTTTGCGAGCCTTTTCAACCATATCACCAACTCTGGTGGGATGGATTCTACCGTCCTGAATAAGGTTTTCAAGAGCGATTCTTGCAACCTCTCTTCTGGCGATATCAAAGCTTGAAAGGGTGATGGTTTCGGGAGTATCGTCAATGATTACGTCAACGCCCGTGAGGTTTTCGAGGGCCTTGATGTTTCTGCCTTCACGGCCGATAATTCTTCCCTTCATTTCGTCGTTGGGAAGCGCTACTACCGATACGGTAGCCTGGGAAACGTGGTCGGAAGCGCATTTCTGAATAGCAAGGGTGAGAACGTGCTTTGCTTTGTCCTCTGCTTCTTCCTTTGCTCTCTGTTCAGCTTCCTTAATGTAAAGGGCTTTTTCGTGAGCCAACTCGCTTTCCAGATTTGCAAGAATGTATTCTCTTGCCTTTTCTACGGTCAAGCCGCTGATCTGTTCAAGAGCTGCAAGCTGCTGAACCTTGATTTCGTCAATTTCAAGACTCTTCTTTTCGGTTTCTGCCAGCTTCTTTGCAAGATTGAGTTCTTTCTGCTCAAAAGCCTCTGCTCTTTTGTCTAAAACTTCTTCTTTTTGAATGATGCGCTTTTCCATACGCTGGACTTCATTTCTTCTGTCGCGTATTTCTTTTTCTGCTTCGGTTCTGTTTCTGTGAATTTCTTCTTTAGCTTCAAGTAAGGCTTCTTTCTGCTTGGTTTCAGCCGTTTTAATGGCCTCGTTAACAATGTTTCTTGCCTTTTCTTCTGCAGAGCCTATGGTTGCTTCGGCAACCTTTTTGCGCCAAAGGATTCCCAGTGCAAAGCCGACGAAGACGCATACAACGCCTACTACGGCGGCCAGTACGATCGTGCCTATAGTACCCATCCGGTGAGTACCTCCAATCTATATAATTAAGATAAAATCCCGGACGGCCCTTATATACGGTCACCTAAAAACAATATCGATACCAAGTTAAACACGAGTATATTTTTATGTAAAGCATCCGTTCTCTGCTAACAGCTTAAAATCGGTGCAGTTGCGAAAATATATTAAGGACAATACCAAAGGTATTTTATCACGTATATTATTATACTATATACGGCGGTCTTTGTCAAGTGGCTAATTTGATATTTTGGAAACTTTGACCTTTTTCCCAAAGTGAGGCATGACTTGACATAAACGTTATTATATGGTATAATATAATGTACGGGGTAGAGCGGGGCAATTTTTAGTATAAAAACCATAAAAATGCCTGTTTTAGGCATTGTTTATGCAAAGTTCGTTAAAATATCAAAGAAATAACATTGAATTGAGAGTCCGCTTACTGTATAATAAAGAATGGTATTTGCGTACCATAAATAATACAAGCCATAAAATATATTTTATAGAATGGAGATTGACCATGCTGATAAAAAACAACAAAAACGGTACAGTTTCTATTGACGAAGAGGTAATCACCAGCATAACTTCTATCGTTGCCAGCAAATGTTTCGGCATCGCAGGCATGGAGTCGAAAAACGCTACGGAGGAATTCTGGAGTCTTTTTAAGAAGGATTCAAACGACAAGGGCATCCACGTCCGTTGCGAGAATAACGAGATAACAATTGACCTTCACATCATGGTCGTATACGGAATAAACATCCCCGCTATTACCGACAGCATCATTCACAAGGTTGCTTATACGGTAGAGGATATGACGGGTTTCAACGTTAAAAGCGTAAACGTTTACGTTGATAAGGTTAATACAAAATAAGGAGACAGATCAATGGTAAACGGTAAAATCTACAGGGAAATGGTTATTTCCGCTGCAAATTTACTTGAAAGTAAAAAAGAAGAAATAAACAGTCTTAACATATTCCCCGTTCCCGACGGTGATACGGGTATAAACATGAGTCTTACCATGTCTGCCGGCAGACGTGAGATGGAGGGCTTCTCCGGTAACCTTTCCGAGTGTTCCGCAAAGGTAGCCGCAGCTCTTCTCCGTGGCGGCAGAGGAAATTCCGGCGTTATTCTTTCTCTTTTCTTCAGGGGCTTTTCCAAGGTTCTTGCAGGAAAGGACGAGGCTGACCTTCAGACCGTTGCTTTAGCATTCGCAGGCGGTGTAGAAGCTGCCTATAAAGCGGTAAGACACCCCACCGAGGGTACTGTGCTCACCGTTATGAGAGTTATGGCAGAAAAGGCTGCTCAGATAGCTCCCCAGTATGATGAGACCGACGACGTTGCAGGCTTCTTCGGAGCACTTCTTGACGAGTGTCACGATATTCTTTCCAAGACTCCCGAAATGCTTCCCGTTCTCAAGCAGGCAAACGTTGTAGATGCCGGCGGTATGGGCTTTACTGTTATTTTTGAGGGTATGACTATGGTTGCCAAGGGTGAGGGTATGGCTAAGGCCGTTTCTCCCGTATCTGCAGGTACCAATTCTTCTGCTGATTTTAGCAATGTTTCCACCGGAGATATAAGATTCGCATACTGCACCGAATGTATCGTTGACAAGGATGACTCTTGTACTGACGAAAAGATAGCGGGACTTCACTCCTATATAGACGGCGTGGGCGATAGCGTTGTATTCGTTGACGACGATACCTTCGTTAAGTTCCACGTTCATACAAACGTTCCCGGCAAGGTCCTTACTCAGGCCCTTAAGTGTGGTTCTCTTGCAATGGTTAAAATTGAGAATATGAGAAATCAGCATTCCGAAATGACCATAAAGCAGGAAGAAGCGCAGGCACAGGAAGAGGCACCCCTGCCTCCCGAAAAGAAATACGGTTTTGTATCCGTAGCTGCAGGCGAGGGTATGGTTGCCGTCTTTAACGACCTTGGTGTTGACAGCATGGTTGAAGGCGGTCAGACAATGAACCCCTCTACCGAGGATATTATCTGTGCTATTAACAGAACCCCTGCTGAGATAGTTTACGTTCTTCCCAATAACAAGAATATCTATATGGCTGCAAAGCAGGCTGAGGATATAGTTACCGATAAGAAGGTCGTTGTTCTTAAGACCCACACCATTCCCCAGGGTATCAGCGCTATGCTTGCCTTTGACTTCGATGCCGAAGAGGCTGACAATACTGCAGCTATGAAGGAAGCAATGAAGAAGGTTACTACCGCAAAGCTTACCTTTGCTGCAAGAGACAGCTCCTTTGACGGCAAGGAGATCAAAGAAGGACAGATTCTCGGTCTTGTTGAAAACGACGTTAAGTACGTTTGCGATTCCCGCGAAGATTGCCTTGCCCAGATAGCCGAGGATATTAAGGATAAAGACTACATCACCCTTTTCTACGGCGAGGGTATTGATGAAAATGAGGCAAATGCTGCTGCAGAAGTTCTTCAGTCCGTTATCGGCGATTCTGCCGAAATCACCGTTGTCAACGGTGGACAGCCCGTATATTATTATGTGATCTCTGCAGAAAACGCTTAAGTCGTTTCTGCCTAAAATTAAATATTGATCTTTCGGAGGTGGAGTAAATGGTTAATTACAAGAAAGCGACACTGTTGTTGCTTGCCGGGTTACTCTGCCTCTTTTTCCTTTACGGATGCTCGTTTTCGGGTTCGGGGGATATAAATCTCCGCTATCCTGAGCGTTCCGACCGAGAATCTGCGGTATATAAATTCGTTGAAGAATACTCAAATAACAACTATTCCTTGGCCTATGCCTCTCGCGGTAGCTACCTCAATCCTATACTTTTCAGAGATTTGGACGGAGATGAAAGTGCCGAGGCCATAGTAAGTTACATTCCTTTGGTAGCTTCCGCAAAAACTGTAAAGACACTTATTCTTCGTGAAGAGAAGAATGGCGACTTTGCCTTAATGGGTGTGGTCAACGGTCTATCCGACAGCATAGATAAGATAGAATTCGGAGATATGACCGGGGACGGCATTGAGGAAATAGTCATAGGATACAGCGCTCTCACGGAATATTACCCCTCCACGATGACCCTGATTTATTACAATCAGCAAATGGGGGGATATATGCCCGGACATATGGCAGACTATCACGATTTCCTGTGTTCTGACTTTAATAACGACGGCGTAAATGAGATACTCAATATTACTTACACCAGTATATCCGCTATTCGCTCTACCGCAAACTGCCTTGTATATGATTTCAATCTACAGACATTTAGAGCTCTTTCTGGAAGCGCCTATCTGGCAAATACCGATACCTGCTACCGAATCGAACGAGGTGAAACCGCAGATGGATCTTCTGCAGTGTATATTACTTCAAAGCAGGGGTCGATGCTTAAAAGCACGGAGATACTGGTTTGGAGCGGCGACGCTCTTGTTCCCGTAAATTTGTCCATTGATAAATCCTACGGTATAGTTGATAAGTTCCTTTATTACGGAAATGCCATAGCCCAGGATATAGACGGCGACGGCGTTGTGGAATATCCCGTAAGCGACGTGACAGACGAGAGCAAGATATCTGCAGATATAAAGAGCGCCGTAAGTTCCCAGAGCAAGGAAATGCTCCAGTACACCTGCTCCTGGTACTATGTGGAAGAAAACACCTCGGTATACGATTTTTCTTGCTATTTGAATACGGATTTAGGTTATTATATAGCCATTAAAAATCCCTCTTATTATACGGATATAGCTGTATATCTGGATAGCTCCGATAATATGCTTTTCTACTACATAGCGGAAAACGGGCAAAAAGAGCTTCTTTTCTCCGTTGTGGCATCTTCTTCCGCTCCTGCAGATAAAAACACTCAGCTTTTACATATAAGCAATACTGATACCTATCTGAGCTACATTGTTAATCCCCAGATATCCGCAGAGGCATATCAGAAGCTTATACCCCTGGGTGAGCTTAAAGACAGCATTACCGTTACCGGCATAATAACCGCATCCTAAGAAAGGACTAAGCACAAATGAAAAACGTTCTTATAATGGACGACGAAAAATCCATAAGAGATCTTTTGGTCATTAACTTTAAAAGAGCAGGATATACGGTCCACGAGGCTGACTGCGGACGTGCGGCTCTTAAAGTGTTTGAGGAAAACCCCGATATAATCCTTGCTATACTTGATATTATGCTCCCCGATATAGACGGCTTTCAGGTGTGCAGACGCCTTAGAGAAAAGAACCGCAATATGGGTATAATCATGCTTTCGGCAAAGGACCTTGATGAGGATATGCTTTCGGGCTACGGCTCTGGTGCAGACGACTACGTCAAAAAGCCCTTTTCTCCCGCTATCCTTATAGCAAAAGCAGATGCCCTTTGCAGAAGAGTAGAGTCTGTCGCTTCCTCGTCGAGAGGACAGGCAGAGGCTCCTAAGAAGAGTTCTGCCATTTATTACTATGAGGGCTCACCATTCTCTCGTGATACCAGAACAAACAGCTTTTACAAAAACGGAAAGCCTCTTGATCTTACTCCCACAGAGGTTAACATCCTTAAGTTCTTCCTTGAACATCCCGATACTCCTCTTACAAGAGAAGAAATATTGCAGGGCGTCTGGGGAGAGGATTTCTACGGCGACCCCGATATAGTAAACGTAAATATCCGACGTTTGCGAGTAAAGATAGAAGAATCCGCAAAGGCTCCCAAATATATAAAGACCGAGTGGAATTACGGTTACAGATGGAGTAACGGCGAAGAATAAAGAGAATTTCAGTGTTTGGAAGGAAGGTGAATCCCTGTGCGTATAGCAATGAAGATGAACTCAATAACGGGCAGATGGATCACCAATATCCTGTCCATTATCATTATTGCCTTGGTTATAGTTGAGGTTGCGGTAATCGCTCTTTCGGGCAACAGTATAGACTCTTCCGTTGACAATTATCTTCAGAGCCAAGGGTCCCTTATACAGAAGTATTTTTCAGAATACATAAAAGAAAACAACTACGACTTCGGCATTACGGCAAAGGATGTTCTTTCCATTGCCGTAGATTATGAAAATCTTAAGGTTCAGATATTTGCTACCGATGGCCATATGGTGGCCTCTACGGCAGGATATTATTCGGGAGAAGAGGTATACCTCACCTCCGTTCCTGTTATAGACAGAATAAGAGATATTGCCACAGGTGAAAGTCTTGTGGTTTATACCGCCCCTCTTGAGGATGGGCTTGGGAATATACTGGGTAGTGTAAGACTCGCGTCATCTCTTACTCAAGTGAACGTTCAGAAGGCAGTATTTATGGCTGTGGCCCTTGTCCTCGGTGCTTTAATGATAGGCGTAATGGCCCTTTCCGGAACTTATTTTATAAAGTCCATAGTTAATCCCATCCGACAGATTGCAGCTACGGCAAAAACTATTTCAAAGGGCGATTTTACCGCCAGAATAGAGAAAAAGCACGACGACGAAATCGGTGAACTGACAGACAGTATCAATAATATGGCCGCCGACCTTTCAAAGATCGATCAAATGAAGAACGACTTTATTTCGTCCGTTTCTCACGAGCTTCGAACACCTCTTACCGCCATTAAAGGCTGGAACGAGACCCTTATGTCCTGCGACCCCCAGGAGGATAACGAAACCATAAAAATGGGATTGGGTGTTATTGCTTCCGAGGCTGATAGACTTTCCAATATGGTGGAAGAGCTTCTTGATTATTCAAAAATACAGAGCGGTAAGGTTACTCTTTCCATAAAGAACGTGGACGTGTCCGAGCTTATGGCTGAAACGGTGCTGGTCTTTAAGGAAAAAGCAGCAAAAAGAGGCATTAAGCTCATATACCATGGGCAGTCGGGACAGATGCCCTGCGAAGGCGACGATGCAAGAATAAAACAGGTATTCGTCAACGTTGTGGATAACGCTATAAAGCACTCCTACGATAACTCTGAAATAAACGTTTTTGCTGAAAGAATAGAAGGTGGATACGCCTTGACCGTCGCCGATAAAGGCGAGGGTATCAGAGAAGAGGACCTGCCCTATATCAAGACCCGTTTCTATAAGGGAAGGTCAAACGTTCCCGGTTCGGGATTAGGCTTGGCTATAAGCGACAGTATTATAAACCTCCACGGAGGATATCTGGACATATACAGTAAGGAAGGAAAAGGCACCACGGTTGTTATTTCTTTCCCCGAGAAATTGCCAAAGAATCTGGCAAAAAGGAACTTAAAGCATCCCGAAGCACTTCACGTTACATACCAGGATTGAAAGGAAAAAGAATGAGTAAAGATAAAAAGAAGGTCTGTTATGCCAGCGTAGGCGGGCAGGCGGTTATGGAGGGCATAATGATGCGCTCTCCCAAAAGATGTGTTCTTGCCGTAAGGCAGCCCGATGGCGGTATCGTTACCGAGGATATAAAGGCGGATTACGCCGTAAATAAATATAAGTTTTTTAAGCTTCCCATTATAAGAGGATGCGTGTCTTTCGTTACCAGTCTGCTTACAGGATACGGAGCTCTTACTAGGTCTGCTTCTTTGGCCGGACTTGAAGAGGAAACCAAGGGCAATAAGTTTTTGGAAGGTCTGGTTATGGCCATTTCTATGGTCTTGGGCGTTGTTATCGCTATGGGACTTTTTATGGTTCTTCCTACGGCCGTGGTTTGGCTTCTTACCGAAAAGCTTGGTCTTGAGCTGGGCATTTTTCGCTCCCTCGTCGAGGGCCTTATTCGAATAGGTCTCTTTATTGCGTACGTTGCACTGGTATCTAAAATGAAGGATATCAAACGCCTTTTCCAGTATCATGGTGCAGAGCATAAGGCAATATTCTGTTTTGAGGCAAACGAGGAGCTTACCGTTGAAAACGTAAGGCGTTTTAGCCGTCTTCATCCCAGATGCGGAACATCATTCATTTTCCTCGTTCTTATTATAAGTATACTTTTCGGTTCCTTTATTACATGGAGCAATCCCATACTTCGCGTAGCTATCAAGATACTCCTTCTTCCCGTAGTCGCGGGTATAAGCTTTGAGTTTATCAGATACGCAGGCAGACATGACAATTGGTTCACTACCGTTATAAGTGCTCCCGGCAAGGCTATGCAGAAGCTGACGACTGCAGAGCCCGATGATGAGATGATAGAGGTTGCGATTGTTGCTCTTACACAGTCCCTTATGGGTGATGACGGCGTGATAGACAAGGATTGCGCGTATACCAAATGAGTAGCTTTACCTTTACAGAGAAACAAAAGGGCTTTAGCAAGGATATGTTTAAAGAGGCAACGGCTTTTCTTGAAAAAGAAGCCGTTCCCTTTGCTCAATCCTCACTAAAAGAGCTTGCGGGATATTATCTTGGTTGCCGCCCTTCCGCTTTTTCCTTTTTTGGAAATGAGAATATAGCAGCAACAGCCGACGCTCTTTGCCTTATTGAAGAGGGGATAAGCCGTCTTGCTTTGGGTGAGCCTCCCCAGTATATAATGGGAATCGCACCCTTCTTCGGATATGATTTTTACGTTGACGAGAGAGTCCTTATTCCCCGTTTTGATACGGAAGTTCTTGTGGAAAATGCTCTTGAGTACATTAAAGACGGGGACAGAGTCCTTGACTTATGTTCAGGGTCGGGTTGTATAGGTATTACGGCGGCTTTAAACCGTAAAGTCTTACTTTCAGCCTTTGATATATCCCAAGGTGCGGGAGAGGTTTTTGAGAAAAACTGCAAAAAACTTCTTGCTGAAGAGCCGTTTTATGAGAAAAACCGCCCCGAGTTTGTTTGCGGAGATGTTTTTGACGATACGGTTCTCGCTTGTCTGTCTGATAAAAAATACGATTTCATCCTGTCAAATCCCCCTTATATCAGAGAAGAAGAAAGGGAAGACCTTACAAAAGACGTTCTTCGTGAGCCTCACAACGCCCTTTTTGGAGGAGAAGACGGTCTTGACTTTTACCGCCGCATAATTCCTTTGGGAAAAGAACTTCTTCGAAGAGGAGGATATCTTTTCTTTGAATGTGGAAAGGGACAGTCCCAAGCAATTAAGAATATAATGAGAGAAAACGGATACGAAAATGTCTCGGTCTGTCTTGATTACAGCGGCGTTGACAGAGTCGTATACGGCATAAACCAAAATTGAAAGGAAAACCCTATGACCATAGCAGTTTTGTTTGGCGGAAAATCCACCGAATATAAAGTTTCGTGCTCTTCTGCCTGCAACGTAATAGATAATTTAAAGGATTACGACGTAATTAAAATAGGTATTACCGAGGACGGAAAATGGTTTCTTACGGAGGCAGCTCTTGCCGATATAAAGAGCGGCGAGTGGGTCAACGCTGCTTCCAATAAAGTGGTTAAGGCCGATCTTGCAAATGGTTGTCTTGAAGCTGACGGAACACCTCTTTGTGTGGATATTGTTTTCCCTGTTCTTCACGGAAAGAATGGCGAAGACGGTACCGTTCAGGGCCTTCTTGAGTGTCTGGAAATCCCCTACGTTGGCTGCGGAGTCCTTTCTTCTGCCTTGTGTATGGAAAAGGTGTCCGCAAACAGAGTTTTTGAGCAGATTGGTCTTGC